>JAPYTY010000051.1 GCA_029942065.1 Acidobacteriota bacterium
AGTCGCTGCTGCACAATAACGGCGGCAACATCGGCAACGAAGACAACAACCACCAGGCCGACAACAGGGACCACAACAGGCCCGGGTTCGTGAAATGGTTTCATGTCTATGCTCTGGACAAGCTGGGGCAGGGTTTCACCGATCTCCCCCGGTCGGATGGGGATTACACCATGGGCGCCATCGTCGAGCATGCCTATGGCTTTATCCGGGAGCTGGGCCTGGAGAAGGTACACCTGGTGGGGCATTCCCGAGGTGCCTATGTGGTCACCCGGTTGACCCTGGAGCACCCGGAGCTGGTTCGGACCCTGGTGATCGTGGACAGCAATACCATCGCTCCCGGGGAAAACCCCAGCAACGCCCAGGAGCGCTCGAAAATGCGTCGGGGAAAGCTGATGGCCGATGCTCCCAGACCCCTGCTGAGTCGGGAAAGCCTCAAATGGGTGAGCGAGACCTTTTCCCACTCCGGCGCGGGTGTTACCGACGCGTGGCTCGATATTCGGCATGAAGTGGCCCAACGGCCGCAGACCCTCCAGGCGATCGAGAAGATGTCCCAGCTTTTTTCCACCACCTTTCTCCCTCATCTGGCCCGCCAGAAGCAGGAGTCGCATCAGTGGATTCAAGCGGGGAAGCTGACCGCCCCGACGCTCCTGATCTGGGGCTACGATGATCCGTCCGCTGTGGTGGACGACGGCGTCGAGCTGTTCAGGATGATCACTCCTCATGCCCCTCGTGCGCAGATGCACATCTTCAATCAGGCCGGGCATTACTCCTACCGGGAGCACCCCGAGGATTTTGCTCGCGTGGTCGGCGATTTCATTCGGGTCGGCGGCAGTTAGCAGTTAAAGGAACGCTGCAAGCCATTCTGGTTGGGCTTGGGGCAAAAGGATTGTAGAATAGGGGCTGGACTCAAAACCAATGCGAATTAAAAGCATCTAGAGGGGTAAACAGCCATGAAAAAACTTTTCTTGCTTGGGATGGCTCTTTCTCTGTCGGTACCCGCAATGGGACACGGCGGTATTTCCAAGGAGATCTTGACCCAGCTCTTTCCCGAGGCGGAGAATTTCGTCAATCGGCAGAAGGCTCTGACCGCCGAGGACGTCAATCGGGTCGAACAAGGTTCGGGAGACCTGGTTCAGGAGGAAGATAAACATCTTAACGTTTTCGTGGCCGTGGCCAAGGATCCTGAAACCGGTAAAATGAGGTCGGTCGGAGCCGTCTTTATGGTCGATGCCAACGACTTTCCGATAGGTGCTATCGAATTGGTGGTGGCCTGCAATCTGGATGGTTCAGTCCGGAAGGTGCTGGTGACGGAAAACAGCCAGGACAAGGGAATCGAGTCGGAGTCCTTCTTGAGTCAGTTCGAAGGGAAGGGCCCTTCCGATAGCTGGGATCCGGATAAGGATTTCGAACTGACAGGAAATCCCAAAAGTTCCCGGGCTGTCATCAAGGCCGTTGTCCGAGGGGTTCACTTGTTTTTGGCTTTCCTGGGTTGATCCTGAGCTTTCCTTGCCAACTTTCGGGACAACGTAGAACATGCCCCTAGTGGTACGTTTTATTTGCTGAGGCACTTAGATGCTCAATTCCGTCATTCGATTCTCCCTCCAGCACCGCATGCTGATCGTAGCGCTTTCGGCCTTCCTGGTCGTTTACGGAAGCTACATTATTGTCAATCTTCCCGTCGATGTCCTGCCCGATATCAATCGGCCCATGGTCACCATCTTGACCGAGTCCCACGGCCTGGCTCCTGAAGAAGTGGAACGGCTGGTGACGTTTCCTCTTGAGACCCTGCTCAACGGAGCCACCAACGTGGAGCGGGTGCGCTCGGTCTCGGGGCCCGGGCTCTCTGTCATTTACGTTGAATTTGGCTGGGAGACGGACATTTACATAGCGCGCCAGATCGTCAATGAGAGGCTGCAACTGGCAACGGCCGAGCTTCCTCCCGACACCGTCCCGGTGATGGGACCGATCAGTTCCATCATGGGCGGGATTCATCTCATCAGCCTGCGCACCGAGGGTGCGGTGTCCGATATGGATCTCAGAACGCTGGCCGATTGGACGATCCGTCCTCGCCTCCTGGCCATTCCGGGAGTGGCCCAGGTGGTCAACATGGGAGGGGAAGTCAAGCAGTACCAGGTACTGGTCAATCCCCAGAGGATGAGGGACTTTTCTGTCAGCATGATGGAAGTCGAGGAGGCCATCGCACTTTCCAACTCCAGTACCACGGGAGGATTCCTGAACCGGTCGGGTCAGGAATTCCTGATTCGAAACATGGGGCGGATCGAGACGCTCGATGATCTGCGGGACACGGTGGTGGCCTTGCGTGGGACCGTTCCCGTCTATCTCAAGGACATTGCCCGGGTGGAGTTCGGTCCTCAGGTGAAGCGCGGTGAATCCGCTTACAACGGGCAGCATTCTGTGATCATGCAGATCACCAAGCAACCGGGTGCCAATACGCTTGCGCTGACCGAACTGGTCGAGGAGGCGCTGGAGGAAATCCGCTCCGGGCTTCCGGAGGGTGTGGTGGTGGACCCGGCCGTCTTTCGCCAGGCCGACTTTATTTCAACCGCCATAGGCAACGTGGTGGAAGCACTCCGGGATGCTTCATTCCTGGTGGTCATCGTATTGTTCCTCTTCCTGCTCAACTTTCGAACCACCGCCATCACTCTGACCGCCATTCCCATGTCGTTTTTGATCACGGCCGTCATGATGAAATTGTTTGGGATCAGCATCAATACCATGATGCTGGGGGGGCTGGCCATCGCTATCGGTGAACTGGTGGACGATGCCATCGTGGATGTTGAGAACGTCTTTCGAAGATTGCGGGAGAATCGCCACAGCTCTCAGCCTTTACCTGCCCTGACGGTGGTGTTCCGGGCCTCCAGCGAGATCCGGAACTCGATTGTTTTTGCCACCCTCATCGTGATCCTGGTCTTTTTGCCGCTTTTCTTTTTGGGTGGTGTTGAGGGACGGCTCTTTGCTCCCCTGGGGATCGCCTATGTCGTTTCCATTCTAGCTTCGCTTCTGGTTTCACTGACCCTCACTCCGGTGTTGTGTCACTTTCTTCTCTCTCACTCCACCCTGCTGGAGCGAAAGGAAGACGGGTGGTTGGTGCGGCAGCTCAAGTGGGGTCAGACCAGGCTGCTGGCTGTCACGCTCGAGCACCCTGGAAAGGTGTTGCTGGCTGCCGCGGTGCTGGTTGCTTTTTCCGTTTCACTCATCTTTTCACCGCAAATGGGTCGGGCCTTTCTCCCCGGCTTCAACGAGGGAAGCTATACCATCAACGTGATTGCTGATCCGGGTACCTCTTTGCCCCGTTCCGATGAAATCGGGACTCAAGTCGAGAGGCTGCTCCTGGAGGTGCCGGAGGTTCGTTCCACGGGCCGCCGGACCGGCCGAGCCGAACTGGATGAACATGCAGAAGGGGTCCACTACTCGGAAATTGACGTCACCCTGACCGACGGCCGTCCCAAGGAGGAAATTGAGGCAGACATCCGGGCCAAGCTGGACCAGGTCCCCAACGTCGATGTGAATGTGGGCCAGCCTATTTCTCACCGTATCGATCACCTCCTCTCCGGGACCTTTGCCCAGATCGCCGTCAAGATTTTCGGCGAAGACCTGACGGTTCTGCGTTCTCTGGCGGAGGAGGTGGAGCAGGTGATGAGCACCACGCCCGGGGTGGCGGATCTCTATATCGAGCAGCAGGTACCCATTCCCCAGGTGCGAATTCAAGTCCATCGCACCGAAGCGGCCCGTTACGGTCTGGGGGTCGGAGAGATCACCGAGGCCCTGGAGACGGCCCTCAATGGAAGAAGCATCACCGAGGTTCTCGAGGAGCAGCGCAGTTTTGACGTTTTTGTCCGGCTGGACCACTTCTGGCGCGACAACCTGGAGTTTTTGGATGACCTTTTGATAGACCTCCCCTCCGGTGGCAAGGTGCCTTTGGCGCAGTTGGCCTCCATCGAAATGAGAACCGGGCCCAATCAGATACTCAGAGAAAATGGGCTCCGGCGCATGGTGGTGCAGTGTAATGTCGCGGGTCGCGATCTGGGAAGCACGGTGGAGGAGATTCGCGATAAGGTGAGTGCCCAGGTGAAATTTCCGGAGGGGTATTTCATCAGCTACGGGGGCCAGTTCGAGAGTCAGATCGATGCCACTCGTTTGATTCTGTTGTTGTCGATTATCTCCGTTGCAGCCATCTTTGTTCTGCTTTATTCTCACTTCAAGCAGGCCGGCCTGGCTCTGCAGATCATGCTCACGCTGCCGTTGAGCTTCATCGGGGCGGTGGCCGCTATCTTCATGACCGACCACATCCTGTCGGTGGCCTCGTTGGTGGGATTTATCACTCTGCTGGGAATCGCCGCCCGAAACGGGATCATGATGATCTCTCACTATCTGCACCTGATGCGGTTTGAGGGAGAGACCTTCGGTAAAAAAATGATCATTCGCGGTACCCTGGAGCGCCTGGTTCCAGTCATGATGACGGCACTGACCACGGCGCTGGGTCTGGTGCCTCTGGCCCTGTCCAGAGGGGTTCCGGGGAAGGAAATTCTTTATCCGGTTGCAGTGGTTATTCTGGGAGGCTTGATCAGTTCCACCGTTCTGAACATGGTGGTGCTCCCCTCAATTTTCTATAAGTTCGGCCGGTCGTCTTTTGATTCCGGAAATCCGGGCGCACTGGAGGACGAGGACATGACGCTTGAGATGCCGGGGCGCTGACCGGGCGCTGGCCTTCGACCAGCGCGTTCCACGTTCCAGGTTCCACGTTTCACGTTTCAATTCGGCACGATCTTGCAGCCTGTTGTAGGGGCGCACTGAGTGCGCCCACAGCAAGGTCTGTGAAGCAAAGAAGGGCGCACGGCCGTGCGCCCCTACTAGAAATGAAAGGATCAGGGCGCCGAAGAGTGATCTTCTGACCCCATGGAGGGCAAGGTTTTGTAGCGAATCGGCGCACTGAAGCGCCTCCTACACTCCAGAAACGAAAATCCCAAATCCGAAGTCCCAAATCCGAAGCCAGCCCGACATTTAAAGCCGGACCGTTCTCCACGCGGAGCATAAGCGACGCGTTTCTCCTGACTTCTACTGCTGTCCCCGCGAACCCAGTGACCGGTCCATCATCAGCAGGGCCGCCGGCTGATCCCCCACCATGGCCAGTTTGGCTAGGATATCGTTGGCGGTTTTTTCTTCCTCGACCTGCTCCTGGATGAACCACTGCAACTCCACTGCTGTGGCATGGTCGCCTTCCTTGTTTGCCATTTCGTAGAGCTTGTGAATCTCCTTGGTGACGGTCTGCTCGCTTTTGAGAACCTCCTCGAACATCTTTTTGGGAGACCTGAACTTGGAGGGAGGCTGGGCGATTGCCTGAAGCACCACAGTTCCCCCCCGGCTGTGGAGGTAATTGAATAGCCTCATGGAGTGCGCCCGCTCCTCCTCGCTTTGCGACCGCATCCAGTGGGCGAATCCGTCCAGGTTGATCTCCTCGCAGTAGGCAGACATGGCAAGATAAAGATAAGAGGAATAAAATTCCCTCTGAATTTGTTGATTGATTGCTTGTTCCAATTTTTTGCTTGGCATGGTTTTCTCCTTTATTCGGGTAACTTCAACGGTCGGTTCATTGTTTTATTCTAACAGACCGGTGGGCGGGCGCTGGCCTTCGACCAGCGCGCTCCACGTTCCAGGTTTCATGTTTCACGTTCCAATTTGGCACGATCTTGCAGCCTGTTGTAGGGGCGCACTGAGTGCGCCCACAGCAAGGTCATGTAGCGGTCGCTCGTATGAGCGGCCTTCCGGAATCGGCGTACTGAGGCGCCTCCCACATTCCGGAAACCTGGAACCTGGAACGCGGAAAGCTGAACACGGTCAGCTTTGAGCTCTTATTAGCCACCAGAACTCAAATCCGATCTCACGTTCGGGAAAGGCCCGCCTGAGAGCCTCACTGTAGATCTGTTCCTGTTTTCGGTAAGTTTCCGGGAGCGGATCTCTGGCAGTCGCGGCCTTGTAATCCACGGCCCGGATGGTTCCCGCTTCTTCCAGAACCAGATCGATCACCCCATTCCAGGTCTCATCGTTGTGAACCAAAAAGACGGGTAGTTCACGGGCCAGGACGGTCCCCGCTCGTACCCGGTCAATCAAGGCTGTGCTGGAGGTGTCCGTCAAGGTGCCGTCGTAAAAATCGGATAATATCCCGGCGGCCACATCCAGGGTCTCGCTGTCGGAGGGAGTCTCTCGAGTCTCTCCCCGGAGGGCCGACAGCTTTTCCTGGTCCAGGCCGTTCTCGAGCAGGAAGTGCTCCAGGTAGGCATGCACCAGTTGTCCCACCCGCAGAGCGGTCCCCGGGTCGGTGGTTCCACTGTAGTGATGGGCCTCCACCGTCTCACCTTCATTGCCGTGTTCCGGATCCGAAGGCCTTCGAAGTACGAAAGGGAGGGAGGTGCGGGCACGGGCAAGGCGAGACTCCCACAGCAGCTTGTATTTTTCCTCATCGATCTCGAAGGGCCGTGAAGGATGCGAAGTCGGCTTGGCCCTGAGCCCGGGAAGATGAGTGAAGCGCAAGAGCCCGTCCAGGACCACAGCCTCCCGTTTTTCGGCCTGGGCTGGAATCGCTTCTTTGGCAGACTCGAGAAAGCTTTGAATTTCCTCGGGGAATTTGCGGCGTCTCGAGACCGGGCACATCAGGATCAGGCCGTCCCGGGCGCGGGTGGTAGCGACGTAGGCCAGTCGCTTGGCCTCCTCGCGGGCAGCCTGATTCTCATGAGCCAGTGCTTCCTGATAGCCGGGAGAAACGACTTTCAACGGTCCCCAACTCATGGAATAGGCTCTCAAAGAGCCGGCTTTCCCGGTTGTCAGACTGATCACCTCCGGAGACCCCTGTTTCCCCCGCCCTTTTTCTCCGAGATTCAACAACACCGAGGTCCAGCCATAGACGATGACAAAACGACTCTCCAGTCCTTTGGCCTTGTGGATTGTCATGACCCGGACCGCATTGACGCTCTCGTCAGAAAGGGTGATGTCCTCCCCCGGATCGCCGCCCCACCGGTCGATGTGACCAGCCCGGTCCCGCTGCCTTAAAAGCCATACCAGAGGGGAGGTGATCAACCTCTCAGACTCCTGCTTGAAGGTTTCAAGGACTCGATCGATGCGCACCATCGGCCGTCCCTCCTGATCGTCGGGCTGGCTGTAGAGAGCCTGGGGTATCAGGGCTCCTATCCGGTTCAGCCAGTCCCCAAGGGAGATTCCCGTGCGCTCGGAAGCAAGCTGCCTCAACAGGTCCAGCCGTGCTCGTACCGGCTCGGGTAAATGATCGGGGAGGGGCTGCCGGGAGTGTAAAAGTTCCTCGGGTGGAATTTCCTGCAGCAGGGAGTGAATCTGGGGATCGGAAAGACACACCAGAGGACTCCGCAGCAAGGCGGCCACGGCCAGTCGGTCCTGAGGATGAAGCAGAGCGATCAGAAGATTCAGTACATCCAGGACTTCGGGATGCCGATGGAAGGTCTTGGCTCCACTGCTGATGGCGGGAATCCCGCTCCCCTGCAGCACCGGCAGCAAGGCATCCACCTCTTTCCAGTCCCTCACCAGAACCAGGATGTCCTTGCAGCTGCAGTCCTCCCTTTCAAGATACTGCTGAATGATCCGCAGGGTCTCGGCGGCCGCGAATTCTCTTGCTCGGTCCGCCGTGAAGCCTTCTCCCTCGGCATCGGAGTCGATCAAATGCCACTCAGGCAGATCTCCGACCTCGGTTCGATGGGGAGTGAGCTCCTCTCTTTCCTCGGTCAGCTTCAGTTTCCGGTCAAAGAAATGGTTCACGAACCCGGTGATCTCCTTCACGCTTCGAAAGCTGGTCTTCAAATGAAAGTCGCTGCGGCTTTGTTGGCAGCCCACAAGTTCTTCGTAGCGTTCATGAAAATCCTCGATAGCAGGAACGTCGACGCCTCTGAAGCGATAGATCGACTGTTTGGTGTCCCCCACGAAAAACCCCAGAACTTCGTGGTTCGACTCTGCATCATGTTGAAGCAGTGCCTTGAAGAGGTCGAGTTGCTGAGAGTCGGTATCCTGAAATTCATCGACCAGCAGTGCTCTCAGCCTTCGTCGTTCGGCCCGTCGAACGGCGGGTTGCTCCTTGAGCAGCCGGACGGCCAGGCGAATCATGTCGTCAAAGGTGACCAGACCCAGTTCCCCGATCGCATCTTCATCCAGCCACTTCACGAAACGTCCCACCAGTCGGCTCCAGATTTCCCAGGCGGGGGCAAATTCCTTTTTGACACAGAGGCGGGATGCCGGCAGGTACAGGTCCAGCCAGGACTGAAAAAACCGGGAATGTTCGGGCTCCAGGGAGGCCAGGGCGCCGCTCACGGCATTGGTAGGGTTGCCGTCGGAAAAAAAGTAGCGCTTGTCCTTCAGGAGGAACCGACACAATTCTGACCAGGCTCCGGGTCGAAGGGCACTGATGTCCTCCAGGATTTGCTTGAACCGGTCTCGCAATCGGATGAGCTTGCTGGTGTCTTCCTTCTCCAGGGCCTGGACCAGGGCGTACCCGGCTGCCACCAGCCGTTCTTCCTGATCGCTATCTTCCAGGGGAAGAGTCTTGGTTTCCTCGGCGATCCAGCGGGAGTCATAGCACTGCTTCAACCCATGGCGTATCTGAGCCACCGATACCACCTGCAAAAGCTCTTCCAGGTCCTTCTGGAATTCAGGATGATCGAGTGCGTGCTTCTCCCACCACCTCCCCACCACCTGTTCATCAATGTCCGAGAGATCGTCCTCGTCCTCTTTAACGAAACGAGCCGTGGGCGGAATCCCCGCCTCCAGAGGATGGCGGCGAAGCAGGGAAGTGGCGAAGCTGTGAATGGTGGAGATTTGTAACTCCGCGGCCAGCTCAGTCAGTGCCTGGGCGCCGTTCCGCAGCCGGTCAAAGGCCGGGTCCTCATCGGCTTCCGCCAAAGGCGGCATTCCATTTTTTGGTTCTGAGCCCGCCAGGTTCTTCAATACGATGTCCACGACCTGGTGAAAAAGGAGATCCTTCGGGTCCCCACTGGCTTCCAGTTCGGATCGGTTCCGGGCGGCAGCGATAGAATTCAGGTATCCGAAGAGTCGCGTCTGCATTTCAGCGGCGGCCTTGCGGGTGAAGGTGGTCAAAACCAGTGATTTGATGATATTGCGGGCTGCTGTCAGGCGTTCGGGCCGGGAAGAATTATTGTAAAGAGATTTCCTCGGTGTTTCACCCTCGGTGAAGAGAAAGGGAGCGTTCAACAGCAGGTACAGGGCTCTCAGGGTCAGGGTATGGGTTTTACCCGTACCCGCACTTGCCCAGACAAAGGCATGATCGGGTGTGGTCACGGCCTGTGTGCGGTCGGCCGCATCTGAAAGTCCGGGGGTGAGTTCGGAATTCATGCCTCTGCACCCTCTTTCCGGGTCACCGACTGGATGGCATCGATGCGGGAGCTCAACCGTTCCTGAGAAAACTTGAAGTAGCGACCAGGGGCCCCGGGATCGAAGCGGCGACACAGGGAAATGTAATCGCAGAACTGGCAGGGGTTGACCTCTTGCACCTGGTGGAGTTCCAGGGTCTCCCTGGAGAGGGGCAGGTACAAGCCTTCTTGCAGGATCTCCCCCAGGGGTTTCAGAAAGCGATTCACTTCCACCGAGGAATGGTCCAGGGTCGTCTCGACCGGAGGGGAAGCCCCCAGGAAGATAAAGGAAAAGGCGGATGGGTGGGGGCCGCCGGGCTCCTGATCGAAAATCAAGGGATAGAGGATGGGCTGGATCCGGTATCCGAGGAGCATATCCTTCTGGAGTTGTGTCGGGGATGAGGAGCCGCTGCTTTTGTAGTCGTAGATGTAGTAGACGCCGTCTTTCTCGTCGATGCGGTCGATTTTTCCGGAGATCAGAAGATCCAGACCCGGAAAGGGCACCCTTCGTTTGAGTTCAACGGCAATCGGAAAACTTCCCTGGCAGATCTTCGCCAGGATCTGCTGGAAATAGTCGGTGACGGTTGTAACCAGCTTTCCTACCGCGACCTTTTGAAACAGTTCGGGAAGCACCGCAAGAGTTCCGGGAAGGTCCCGGGCAAAATCTTGAGCCGCTTCTTTGAGTCCCCTGGCATCCGAGTCGAGCAGGGTCCGGGCGGTATCCTCCACCGAGACCTGTTGATCCAGCGTCGGACGGATGAGCAGCTCCAGGAATTCATGAACCAGGCTTCCCCAGTCAAGACCGCTCATCTGGTCAGCCGATCCCAGTGGCTGCAGGGCGTGCCACTGGGCATGACAGTTGGCATAGAAACGGTAGGGGCACCTGCAGAGGTTTTCCAGGTCGGTGACCCCGACCCTCTGGGTACCGTCGTGGGAAGTGGGCAGTTCGGCATTGGGAATGTGACCGTTCCAGGTGAGGTCCGTTTTTCTGCTTTCGCCGGCCTTGGCAAGATAGTCGTAGGGAAGTCTGGCAGACGGCAGCCCCGCCCGATCGGGCTGGGCGAAGGCAAGTAAATCAGGCGGTAGAAACGAACCCGTGTCGGGATCGAGGCCGAACAGAAATTCGCCCTGCTGGATGGGCCCGCGGGGAATTCTGCGCCGCTTCATTTCGGAGCTGAAATCCTCACTCCAAACTCTGAGATAACGCTGGACCCAGGGAGTCGGAGCCACGCTGCGTCCGGTACTGTCCGTTTCGGGGACCACCCAGTGAATGTTCTGGGAGGATGTATTGGTAAGACAGAACAGCAG
>JAPYTY010000052.1:0-337 GCA_029942065.1 Acidobacteriota bacterium
CGATAGGCCTTGGCGGGTGCGAAGCCACCCTCCTTGTTTTCCGATCATGGCGGCACTGGAGAAAATTCTGGTGGGAGACCAGATGGCCGACATCGTCCCCACATTCGGATCCGTCAATATGATTGCGGGAGAACTGGACCGTTGAGTGCCGCATTCGAATTTACTCCGGAAAACCAGCAACGATTCGAGGAAATCCTGAGCCGTTACCCCAGGAAACGAGCTGCCATGTTGCCGACCCTGCACCTGGCCCAGCAGCAACAGGGCCTGATTACGGGAGAGGTTGAACTTTTCGTGGCTCGGATCCTTGAAGTTCCTGTCGTGGATGTCCGTGAAATCC
>JAPYTY010000052.1:347-10612 GCA_029942065.1 Acidobacteriota bacterium
TGACTTTTTATACCTTGTTCTTTCGTCGTCCCATGGGCCGCCACCATATTCGTTTGTGCATGAGCATCAGCTGCTGGATTCGTGGGGCTAATCAAATCAAGGACTATATGACTCGCCACATGGGGGTGGAAAGTGGCGAAACAATGAAGGACGGCAGCTTTAGCTGGGAAGCCGTTCCTGATTGTCTGGGAGCCTGCGAAATGGCTCCAATGATCCAGCTGGACAAAGACTTTCATGGAAATCTCACCCCGGACAAACTTGGGCACATCCTGACTGAAGCATCCAAACACAGCCCCGGTTCAAAGGATGACGAAACGAAAAAACACAGAAACGCAAAAACGAATTAGCCATGCCCATTGAGAAACTGGTATCCGAGCATTTCTCTAACCCTGAGGCCAGGAAATTAGCCTGGTATCGCAGCCATGGGGGATATGAAGGTGCAGGCAAGGCGCTGGATGAGATGACGCCACAGGAAGTTACTGATGAAGTCCTCCACTCCAACCTGAGAGGACTGGGCGGAGCTGGATTCCCTACCGGTCGAAAGTGGGCGTTCGTCCCTCGCGACACCGGAAAACCGATCTATCTGGCTGTCAATGCCGACGAGTCAGAACCGGGAACCTTCAAAGACCGCTATATCCTGGAGTGGGATCCCCACCGGCTATTGGAAGGAATCATCATCTGCGCCTATGCCGTCGGCATCCACACAGCCTACATTTACGTTCGAGGGGAATATGTCCGGCCGGCTGAAATTCTTCAAGCCGCTATTGACGAAGCCTACCGAGAAGGTGTGCTGGGAAAACGTGTTCTGGGCCAGGACTTCTCTCTGGATGTCTATCTCCACCGCGGAGCAGGGGCTTACATCTGTGGAGAGGAAACCGGACTGCTTGAATCTCTGGAAGGGAAGAAGGGTTGGCCTCGGCTCAAACCGCCCTTCCCTGCAGTGGTGGGACTTTTCGAGAGTCCCACGGTTATCAACAATGTGGAAACACTTGCCCATCTTCCCAAGATCATGGTCAATGGAAGTCAATGGTTTGCTGAGATTGGGTGCGAGCGAAACGGGGGAACGCGTCTGTTCGCCCTCTCAGGAAGCGTCAAGAAACCAGGCGTTTACGAATTACCCCTGGGATCCTCCTTGCACGAACTGATCTATCAACACGGCGGAGGGATCCTGGATGACAAGGCCCTCAAAGCGGTCATTCCCGGTGGCGCCTCAGCAGCGGTCTTGACCCAACAGGAGACCGAAATTCAACTGGATTTTGACAGTTGCATCAAGGCGAAGTCGATGTTGGGATCCGGCGCCGTGATTGTCATGAACGAGGATGTCTGCATGGTCAAGGCCGCTCACAACATCATGCGGTTTTTTGCCCATGAATCGTGCGGCCAGTGCACTCCCTGTCGCGAGGGGACAGCCTGGGTGTATAGAATCCTGACCCGGATCCTGGAGGGTGATGCAACTCCGGCCGACATCCACTACTTACTGGAGATCGCCGACAACATGAGCGGCACCAGCATCTGTGCCCTTAGCGACGGGGCCGCCATGTCCTTCAGAAGTTACGTGAAAAAATTCACCTCCGAGTTCGAGTATCACATTCGCCACGGGAAGTGTGATGTTAACGAGAGGCTATAAAATTGCCCATCATCACCATTGATCAGCAAGAGGTCCAGGTAGAAGCTGGGTCCACCGTGATACAGGCCGCGGAAAAGGTCGGAGCGTATGTTCCCCGCTACTGCTACCATCCCGGGCTTTCCATTGCTGGAAGTTGCCGGATGTGCCTGGTCGAGATCGAAAACATGCCAAAGCTGGCCATCGCCTGCCACACTCAGGTCCAGGAGGGCATGCAGGTCCTCACCCAATCCGATCAGGTCACTCACGCTCGCCGAGCCATGCTTGAATTCCTCTTGGTCGATCATCCCCTGGATTGCCCCGTCTGTGATCAGGCGGGTGAATGCGACCTCCAGAACTTCTACATGGAAATCGGCCAGCATGACAGCCGTTTCCTCGAAGATAAAAACAAGGCGAAAAAGGCCACCGTCATCGGGCCCCATGTCATTCTGGATCAGGAACGCTGCATCCTTTGCACTCGCTGCACCCGATTTTGCGAGGAGGTTTCCCAGACCGATGAACTGGGCGTCTTCAACCGTGGAAACCGATCCGCCATTGATCTTTATCCGGGCCGTACACTGGATAATCCCTATTCGGGCAATGTAATTGACATCTGTCCGGTTGGGGCCCTCACCGAAAGAGAGTTTCGTTTTCAGTGCCGCGTCTGGTACCTGCGGCAACAGAATTCAATCTGCACCGGCTGTTCCCGGGGATGCAATGTCAGCATCCACTACAACGATTCGCGTCCTTACAAGGCTGGCGGAAAACGAGTGCAGCGTCTCAAGCCGCGCTTCAACCCAGAGGTCAATAGCTGGTGGATCTGCGACGAGGGGCGCTTTGGTTACGAGTTCATCGACCAGAATCGAATCGAAGTTCCTTACCGCCGGGTAGGTGGAAAATTGGAGGCAGCCGCCTGGAGTGATGTCGTGGAAGAGGTCTCCACAGCCCTCAAGACGGCGCTGGGGAAATTCGGCCCTCAGGGCATCGGAATTATTGCTTCCCCTCAACTTTCCAATGAGGAACTGCACCTGATCCACAAGCTTTTCGGCGAACTGATGGGAATCGAGGGTATCGGGTATCACAATCCCTGGGAACCGGAGGGTCTTCATGACGACTTCCTGATGCGCGCCGACAAGAATCCGAATCGTCGCGGGGCCGAGGAAATGGGCTTCACCAAAGACTCCCTGTCCCTGCTGGAGAAAGCAGCCTCCGGCGAAATCAAGGTCCTGTACATTTTTCAACACAACTTCCAGGAAGAGGCCAAAAAGCTCCTGACACAGGTAGAGTATGTAATCTTCCAGGGATCCAATTGGACCGACACAGCAGACTGCTGCGATATCGTGATTCCAAGTACCACCCACGCCGAAGAAGAAGGCACCTTCACCAATTTTGAAGGACGCATCCAACATTTCGATCAGGTCTTTTTACCTCTTTCTGAATCGAAAAATGGCATTGAAATCATGACCCTGCTGGCCGAACACATGAACTACGCGTGGCCCTACTCCGGCCCTGACGATGCCTTCCTGGAATGGCAGGGAAAGTCCTACCAGGAACTGAATGACTTTGGAGATTTGATTTAAAAATGGCCCCCATGGATTTCCTCCTCCACTTTGCCAAGGCATTTTTCATCTTCAATCTCGCCATGGGGTTCATGTTCATCCTCAGCTGGATGGAACGCAAGCAAAGTGCGTTGATGCAGGATCGAATCGGAGCCAACCGAGCTGATCTGTTCGGGTTTCGCGCCTTGGGGCTGTTTCATCCCATTGCCGACGCTATCAAACTGCTCACCAAGGAGGACTTTAGTCCCAGCAGTGGTCACCGTTTTCTTCATACTTTGGCCCCGATGCTTGCCCTGTTCTTTGCCCTGATCAGCTTTGCGGTGATTCCCTTTGGTGGCATCTACGAGATCGGCGGCTACCAGATTTCCCTGCAGGTACTGGATCTCAACATCGGCCTTCTCTACGTGTTCGCAACCATGAGCATGGGCATCTATGGGTTTGTTCTGGCTGGATGGTCCTCGGGCAACAATTACGGTCTGCTGGGGAGTCTGCGAGCATCGAGTCAAATGATTTCCTACGAAATCACCATGGGCGCTACCATTGTCGGAGTTCTAATGATTTACGGAACACTGAACCTACAAGATCTAGTCATTGCCCAGGGCGAGTTGATCTGGGGTTGGCTGCCCAAGTGGGGCGTGGTGGTTCAGCCACTGGGGTTTATTCTCTTTGCTACAGCCGCCATGGCCGAAACCAAGCGCATCCCCTTTGATGTCCCCGAGGGAGAATCGGAAATCATCGGCTATTTCGTCGAATACAGTGGGATGAAATTTGCAATGTTTTACTCCAGCGACTTTGTCGAAACAGTCCTGGCCTCAGCCCTGATGACCACCTTGTTTTTTGGGGGTTGGCAGATTCCCTTTTTATACCAGGAGGGATTTCAGCTTCCCGGAACCGCAGTTTTCTCCCTCCCGCCGGGACTCGTCATGGGCCTGCAGGTAAGTGCCTTTGTGATGAAAGTTTCCTTCTTCTGCTTCCTGCTGATGCTGATCCGCTGGACCCTTCCCCGTTTTCGCTGGGACCACTTGATGAAACTGGGATGGACGATAATGCTGCCGCTGTCGATTGCCAATATCCTGGTGACAGCTTGGTTGGTACTGATAGGATTCTTTTAAAGCCATGGCCATCAAAAAGATCGAACGTAATCTGGGATTTTGGGAAAAAACTTATCTCCCGGAAATTGCTCATGGACTGCGCCTGACGGCACGCCATTTCTTTGGAAACCTCTTGATTCACATCGCTCACAGTTTCGGATGGGCCAAACATCTGCGGGGAGGAGAGACCTATCAGTACCCGGAGGAAAGGCGCCCTCTTTCGCCGCGCCTGAGAACTCTCCATCGGCTAACCCGCCGCCAGGATGGCTCTCCCCGCTGTGTGGCCTGCATGATGTGTGAAACGGTCTGTCCTGCCCGTTGCATCTACATAGTAGGAGGCGAACACCCCAATCCCCAGATTGAAAAATATCCGGTCAGCTTTGACATCGATCTGGGCCTCTGTGTGTTTTGCGGATTCTGCGTTGAGGCCTGTCCTGAAGATGCGATCCGTATGGACACGGGAATCCTGGAGTTCTCCTCCTACTCTCGGGAGGGCATGGTCATGGATGTGAACAAACTGCTCTCGCTTTCGCCGAAACAACAGACCACAGACAACAGACCACAGACCGCAGACCACAAACCACAGACAGGCTGAGCAGAGAACTCCAGGCGGGCATCTCCGGAGTGTGGGAGGCGCCTCAGAGTGTTCATTTCCATGACATCCTTTACATAGGGCATTCTGGGTTCACTTCTCCGGAGCCCTGAAAGGGCGGCATAGAATAGCCTGGGGCGTGAGCCCCAGGTTGTTCAGGTCAACAATTAGAAGAGCCCTGTAGGGGCGATGTAGTCCCATTGACGGTTTTTCTACATCGCCCTTACAGGGCTCCTTCACTGACAACACCTTCTAGCCTGGGGCTCACGCCCCAGGCTATTTCACATCACCCCTTCGGGGTTCTGGATCTCCTCCCACCAAGACATACCATACACTCCCACTTCCTCCCAGAGCACCTCCCCTCCTGTCCTGTCCTGGAAGGAGCCGGTACCCCAATATGTAAAGGATGTCATGGGAATGAACACCTCAGAGCGCCGATTCCGGAAGGCCGCTCACAGAGCCATCGCTATACCTTGGCAGAAAACCCGAAATCCGAAGTCCCAAATCCGAATCTTCACAACCTGAATGCTTCCGGCCTCGCTCCGAAGGAGCGACAGAGTCTGTCTCAGGGCGCCCAGCCCTGGGGCAGTCTTCTTTGTGTCTTTGTGTCTTGGTGTCTTTGCGGTTAATCTCTTCTCTGTGTCCCTGTGTCTCTGTGGTGAATTTTTTTCCGTGTCCTGGTGGTGAAGGGCTAATGATAGAATGAAAAGCTCAAACCAGGAGACCGGGAAACCGTGGCAGTTCAGAGAATTCACAAAGTCATCTACGCTGAGATCCTCTCCCCCTCTCTGATTGCCCTGGCCGTACTGACTTTCGTTATCTTTACCCGCGAATTTGGACGACTTGCGGAATTACTGATCAGGAAGAATGCCGACGCCCTGACAGTCGTTCAAGTGGTCCTGTCACTTTTGCCTGCAGTTCTTATTTTCACCGTTCCCTTTTCTTTTCTGATTGGAACCCTGATTGGATTCAGCCGCCTTTCCGCCGATAGTGAAATCATCGCCATGCGGGCCGGTGGGATCAGTATCTACCAGATGCTGTGGCCGGTGTTGAAGGCAGGCACGGGCGTTGCGATCGTCACTCTTTTCCTGACCACGGCTCTTTTCCCTCATGGAAACTGGAAGCTTGGTCAGCTTCGTCACCAGGTCGGCCTTCGCCCGGTACAGTCTGAAATCAAACCTCGAGTATTCAATGAAGATCTTCCTGAGATCCTTCTTTATGTAGAAGACAAAGATTTGCGGAGTTCCAGCTGGAGTGGGGTTTTTCTCTCTGATACAGCACGCGACGGACAGAGAAGAATCATTCTGGCCAGCGAGGCTTTTCCCCTGTTCAACGATGATGCCAGCCGCCTGCAACTGCACTTCAAGGAGGGCTCCATTTACACGGTTAACCCGGAAACTCCTGAAAGAGACAGCCTGACCCGATTTCAGACACTGGACGTACCGGTGACCATTCCCACGGCAGAAGAAATTGACACAGGTCCCAAGAGGCCCAAAGACAAGAGCATGAGTGAACTCTGGGGAGATATTCAAGGCGGTGATCCCGAGAACTACCGGAGAAGCCTGGTCGAGTTCAACCGAAGAGTGGCCTTACCTCTTTCCGCCTTGATTTTCTCCATCCTGGGAGTCAGCCTGGGGGTTCACACCCCCCGAGGTGTGCGAGGCTACGGGTTCGTGATCGGCATGACCATCGCCTTGACCTACTATATCCTTTTCGCCAGCGGAACCAGGTTGGCCGCAAACCAGACTCTTTCGATCGTCGAGGGCGTCTGGGGCGCCAATCTGTTGATGGCCGTCATTGCCCTGTTGACTCTCCGTTATGCCCGGTTAGGCTCTCAATGGCTGCAGTTCCTACTGGAGAGTCGGCTGATCCTGGCCTTGTCGGACCAATCTCGGAAACTGAAGACAGCGGCAGGATACCTGTTCCGCAATCTCGCCAACCGATTTCGAGGCTGGCTGACCTCCCTTCAAGGGGTGCGCCTGCATCTGGCCCGCGTACTCGACCTTTATGTAATTCGTGCCTTTTTGCTCTACTTCATGCTGACCCTATCGGTAGTGGTCTCCCTGTTCTACTTGTTCACCTTTTTTGAGCTGATCGGCGATGTTTTCACAAACGACATTTCCCACCTTCTAATCCTGGACTATTTCTTCTACCTGCTCCCCCATATCCTGATGCTTCTGGTTCCCATTTCGGTTTTGATCGCCACCCTGGTCACCTTCGGGCTGCTCGACAAGACCAATCAGGTCATTGCCCTTAAATCCTGTGGGGTCAGCATTTATCGAATGGCCATGCCGGTTCTGGCGCTGACGATACTGGTGAGCGCCTTCACATTCATTGTCCAGGAGTACGTCCTCCCGTACGCCAACCAGAGACAGGACAACCTGAGAAACATCATCAAGGGCCGCCCTGTTCAGACTTACTATCAACTCGGGCGGAGCTGGATCTTTGGCCGGGAAAACCGACTTTATAACTATAATAATTTCGATTCAGATCGAGATGTTTTTGCCGAAATATCCATTTACCAACTCGACATTCGGGCAAATCGAATCTTTCACCACACCTATGCCCGAACTGCAACCTGGAGTTCCGCAAACCGCAGCTGGAAACTTTACGATGGCTGGGAAAGGAGTTTCACGGACAAGGGTGTTGAATTTTCAACCTTTGACGAAACAAGCTCGCCGATGACCGAGGAACCCGCTTACTTTGAAGAAGAAGTAAAAGAGTCTAGCAAGATGACTTATCTTGAACTTGAAAACTACATTGAAGATCTGCAGCAAGGTGGTTTTGAAGTGGATCATCTGAGAACCGAACTCTACAAAAAACTTTCCTTTCCGGTCGTGAGTTTCATCATGTCGATTCTGGGAGTTCCCTTCTCCCTTACCATCGGTCGCCGCGGAAGCCTTCACGGAATTGCAGTCGGCGTCTTTTTGGGTATCGTCTACTGGGGAGCCTTTGGCGTCTTTGGCATCCTCGGCACCAATGGGCTACTTTCACCTGTGTTGGCAGCCTGGGGCCCTAACATCCTGTTTGGGGCGGGCGGAATTCTTTTCCTGCTGGGAGTTCGGACCTGAAATTCAGCCATTGAGCCAAGTCTTGCCCATCGTTCAGGATGCAATTTTCAGACTTGACAATTCTTACTGCTCTTGCGTAACTTTCCTGGGTCAGTAAAGATAGTGACTTCCTGCTCTAAAAGGGTTGCTTAAGTGTCTCATAAGGAAGATAAACTGAAGCGGCAAAGAGGTTATCGCGATCCGTGCTGGTGGCTGAACACAGGGACAGTGGTAGAATGTACAGAGGAAATCAGACATGAAGTCTTGGGTAGCGATAGCACGATGGTTTGACAACTCCGTAGGAGCCCAGCCGGTCTCTGAAAGCGAGGCCCTGGATATTGATTGGGTTCGCTCAATTCCATTTGTAATGCTTCATCTGACGTGTTTTGCCGTCATCTGGGTGGGGTGGAGCTGGACAGCGGTTCTTGTTGCCGTTTCCCTCTATTTTCTGCGAATGTTTGCCATCACGGGCTTTTACCATCGTTATTTTTCACACCGTAGCTTTGAAACATCTCGCTGGGCCCAGTTTCTTTTTGCCGTCTGGGGGAACTCCGCCGTTCAAAAGGGACCTCTGTGGTGGGCGGCACATCACCGCCACCATCACCGCCATTCTGACAAGGAAACCGACATCCATTCTCCTCACACCTCCGGATTCTTCTGGAGCCATATTGGATGGATTACCTGCAAAGGAAATTTCACGACTAACCTGAAGGCCGTTCCCGATCTGGCCAAGTTCCCCGAACTCCGCTTCCTGGATCGCTTCGAGACAATGGTTCCCATCCTTCTGGCAGCATCGCTCTTTGGCCTGGGATCCCTGCTGCAATCTCTGGCCCCTCAACTGGGGACTTCCGGTCCTCAACTTCTCATCTGGGGATTTTTTATTTCCACTATCGTGCTCTTCCATGGCACCAGTACGATTAACTCTCTCGCTCACCTCATGGGGAACAAGCGCTACCGGACCTCCGATGAAAGTAGAAACAGCCTGTTCCTGGCTTTGATCACCCTGGGTGAGGGCTGGCACAACAATCACCACCACTTTTCAGCTTCCGTGCGCCAGGGTTTTTATTGGTGGGAGATCGACATCACTTATTACGTGTTGTACCTCTTTTCTCGAATCGGTCTGATCTGGAATTTGACTCCGGTTTCGGAAGCAACACGCAACATCGGCAGGGTGTAAGAACACCCGCAGAACAGCCCTTCCAGCCCTTGTGGTACCATCGTTCCATGCTGAACCAGGCCTTCCGGGATGCCCGGATTGCAACTCGACTAGTCTATAAGCCCGGCCTTCCGGTTAGCCTTATCTTCTTTGTCACCTCCCGCTGTAATCTTCTGTGTACACACTGCTTTTACTGGGAAGAGCTGAACAAGAAAAAAAACGAACTGACGCTAACCGAAATTGAAACAATCAGCCGCAGTCTCCCCAATCTCCTCACCCTTTCCTTGACTGGAGGAGAGCCCTACCTGAGAGCGGACCTGCCCGACATCGCTGCCGCCTTTGAACGCAACTCCAAGGTTCGAAACATCCAGATTCCCTCCAACGGCCTTCTCGTGGACCAGGTCGTATCTCGGGTGGAGGAACTGATGAAAAGAGTTCGCAAAGCACGAGTGTCCACAGGGGTCTCCCTGGACGGACCTGAGGATGTTCACAATCGGATTCGCCAAAATCCCAAGAGCTATGCAAGGGCGTTGGAGACACTGGTGGAACTGAAAAAACTGAAGCCCCACTTCCCCAACCTTTCCGTGGGAATTGCATTAACGGTCTCTTCAGCCAACCAGGACCGGCTGGATGAATTCTACGATTTGATCGAACACGAACTACAACCGGACGCCGTCACCATCACTCTGGTTCGCGGAAATCCTATCGACCCCTCTCTCAGAGAGGTCGATTTCAAACGCTACCAGGACTTCTCCCAACGCGTCCTGCGCTATCGTAGGGCCCACGGTCTAACCGACGGCTGGATGGATCGACTGGTCATGGCCAAGGAACAGGAAACCTATCGACTGATCGGTGAAGCTTCCCAGGCCGAGCATCGAATTTCACCCTGCTATGGTGGAGAACTCATTGGTATCCTGAGCGAGACCGGAGAGGTGTATGTATGCGAAACATTGGATAAAAGCATGGGGAATATACGCGCCTACGAGGGCGACTTCGCACAACTCTGGCGAAGCGAACTGGCTGATAAGGGCCGCCGCTTTCAGAAGGACCTCGGCTGTCAATGCACCTACGAGTGCGCCATGAGCATCAATTCCCTCTTCAACCCCAAACGCGCTCTCCGGATTCTGAAAAATTCCATCCGTAGCTAGTTTTGCGGACTGGTGCTGTAGTGGGCGCGGGGCGTAGACCCGCGCGGTCCAGGGTACACGGTCCAG
>JAPYTY010000053.1 GCA_029942065.1 Acidobacteriota bacterium
TCCACGCGGAGCATCAGCGACGCGTTTCTCCACTCCGAGCGTCAGCGAGGAGTTTCTCCGCGCGCAAATCGCGCAAATCGCGCTTCTCCTGACTCCTGTCTTTTTCCGGCCATGACAGACTCCGTTGTTAAAATCCGTACGTGAAGTACCGCTGGAAAGTCCTTTCAAGTTCTCCCGAGAAGGTGGAACGGCTTGCTGCCCAGTTGGGCGTCGTCCCTCTGGTGGCCCATCTTCTGCTTCAAAGAGGCCTTGACGATCCCGAGCAGGCACGAAAATTTCTGCAGCCCAGCCTGGAAGATCTGCACGATCCTTTCCTGATGAAAGATATGGATCGTGCCGTGGAACGTGTTTTTCGCGCCGCGGAGACGGGTGAAAAAGTTTTGATTTATGGCGACTATGATGTTGACGGAATCACCTCCACGGTGGTTCTGAAGCGCGCCCTGGAAATGCTGGGGATATCGGTAGATTTCCATTTACCCCTGCGTCTTGAAGAGGGCTATGGCATTCAAGATGCAGTTCTGAAAAGGGCCAAGCAGGACGGATACTCCCTGGTTATCACCGCCGACAACGGTATTCGGGCATTTGAAGCAGCCGATGCAGCTCGGGAATTAGGGCTTGAGATGATTGTGACCGATCACCATCAGCCAGGCGAGTCGCTTCCTTCGGTCCATGCCATTTTGAACCCACATCGGCCGGGTTGTCCGTACCCGGATAAGAACCTGGCGGCGGTAGGGGTCGTGTTCAAGCTGGTACAGGCTCTTTTTGGGAAGGCTGGCAAGGAAGATGTGGTGTGTCACTTCTTGAAACTGGTTGCCATCGGAACCGTGGCTGACATGGTGCCCCTGACGGGTGAGAATCGCATCATGGTTTTTCACGGACTCCGGGCACTTTCCGATCCTCGAAACCTCGGCCTGAAAGCACTTCTGGTCGGGTCTGGAATTAAGGGGGAAGTGGACCAGTCCGATATTTCCTTCAGGTTGGCGCCTCGCATCAACGCCGTCACTCGAATGGGTGGAGGCAGGGAAGTGGTGGAGTTGTTTTCTCTGGATGATCCGGTTGCCGCTCAAGCCATTGTCCAGGAAATGAACAGCAAAAATACACTCCGACGCCAGGAAGAAGCGCGTATTTTCGATGAAATAGAAGGCCGTTTCACCCGGGACCCACAGGCCTTCGAGAAGGATTTTTTGGTGGTAGCGGGACATCATTGGCACAGGGGGGTAATCGGTATTGTTGCCTCCCGACTTGTCGAGCGGTTCAATCGACCGACTCTGGTATTGTCCGTAGAAGACTCTTTTTGCCAAGGCTCGGGAAGAAGTCTTCCCGGGGTGGATATTCTGGCGGTTCTTGAGCGGTGCCGCGAGCACTTTGTGAAATACGGAGGACATGCTCAGGCGGTGGGGTGCACGCTGGGACCGGAATTTTGTGATGACCTAAAGATTGAGGATTTGGCCCGCTCGCTGGAGGAACATGTCCGACCCCAACTGAACTCAGAAAATCTGACGCCTTCCCTCTCGATCGAGAGTTTGTTGCCTTCTGAGGATATTTCTTTTTCTCTTCTTGAAGCAATCAGTCAGTTGGCCCCCTTCGGCATCGGAAACCCGGTCCCTGTATTTGCTTCAAAGAAGATGAATATTGTGAAAGGGCCCTGGGTACTCAAGGAGCAGCATCTGAAATTGCAGGTTCAGTCCAATGGGTCTTGTCTGGATGCCATTTGGTGGAAAAATGGGTCTGCCGCGGACACCATTGATCCCGGGTATCCAGTCGACCTGGCCTACACCATGAGCCTGGACAGGTACCTGGGAAAAAAGAAGCTTTTGTTGACCGTCCAGGATATCCATCTGCCTCAAGACGTATGAAGTGCTGCATCACGCGTTCGAATCCATAGAATCCAGGTAAATTAACTGTCTGCGCCAGGTAAGCCCAGCCTAGCCTACTGTGTGGTAGGCTGAGGAAGTTGACCGTCAGACTGCGAACAGTCAGGACAGGCAGATTACTTTGATCAGGTGAATGCGGCTTCGCTAAGATAGAAAATGCACGCATGATTCGGGCCACAGGCACGAGGTTCAGAGATTTGGCATGAGGTTCTCAAAATGGCTGACCTTAGCCCTGTCCCTGTGTATTTTGGCGGTTGGTGTGGCCATCGTGTGGAGCTTTATGTCTCGCCGTCAGCAGGTGGTCACCCTTCCGGAAGCGGAAATCCTGTCTCCTGAGATTAGCCGGCAAAGCACCCAATTCGAATATACCGAACACAAGAGTGGGCGACCGGTTTTCAGGGTCAACGCCGAAACGAGCACTCAAACAGTGAGCGACATCCATACTCTCACTGAAGTGGACTTGGCCTACTTCGATCAGGCTGGCCAATCTTCTGACCGCATCGCCGGGCGAGTAGCCACCTATGGTATTGCTGAGAAAGAGCTTGAATTTTCCGGGGATACACGGATTTGGCTGGCGGACGGGACCGAAGTGGTCTCTGAGCACGCGGCTGCCGATCTGATCCAGGAAGTGGCCAGGATTGACCAGGAGTTTCAGTTCCAGAGAGGAAATATAACTGGAAGCGGCGGTTCCCTCAGGTACAGCTTTCCCCAGCGGGAAATGAGGGTGACGGAGGGACTCACCATGGTGACCTCCAGTGGAGGCCGGAAGTTTCAGGCAATGGCGCGGGAAGGGATCTACCGGCTTTCTGAGCAGGAATTCGAGCTTCTCGAAGGCGCTGGTATCTCGAGCGGTGATGCCCAGCTCAAGGCCAACCAGATAGGGATCCGGCTCCACGGGAAATTTCAGATTGGCAGGATCCTTAGTTCCGGTCAGGCCAGGTTGCAGGCCAGCCCGGTGAAGGTTTTCTCAGGCAGTCGAATCAACATCCAGTTCGATTCGAATTCGGATGGGTTGGATAAAATTGAGATCTTCGGAGGGCCTTCATCCAGGGCGGTCTATGCGCAGAAGGTGGGAGAGCACCAGTCTGTTTTGGAAGCTGCAACGATAGTAGTGGTGCCCGATAGTAACAGCATCAGCGATCGTGTGTTGCTGAAGACGTTGATCGCCCGTGAGGAAGTTAGACTCCGATTTCCGGTCGCAGGGATTAGCGAGGCTCGTTCCGACGAGTTGGAGGGAGAGTTCTTTGAGGATGGGGAGCACTTGGAGCAATTGGATCTTAGAGGGAAAGTCTCGGTCTTCCAGGAAAGTCCTGATCAGGAACCCCATGAAACATGGCTTCGGAGCAGGACACTCCGGTTGCGATTTGAGCTCTCCGAAATCCTCAAAGAGGCGAGAGCCGAGGGGGACGTCGAATTAAATCTGACCTCAGCCGAGGGGGACCGAAAGCGTCTGGTGGCGAAAGATTTCGTCCAGGTAAGTTACAAGCAGGGTATTCCGGATCGGATTGTCAGTAGTGGAGAGTGCCAGATCGAATCGTTTACATCTGAAGGCCGGGATCGTGTGCAGGCGCCTCGAGTCCTGGTGGATTACCAACGAGGTCTTCTGGATAAGATTGTGGCTGAAGCCGGGGTGAGGGTGGAATCACTCCATCAGGGAAAGATCAGTTACACCACTAGCGATAGGTTGGAGGTTATCTATCTAGATGGTTTCATGAAGGAGGTCGTTCAGTCCGGGAACTTTCGATTCTGGGAGGGCGAGCCTCCCAGGTTGGACCTGCGCGCAGACCGGGCGGTCATTGATCCGGAGACAGGGAGAATCGTCGCTACCGGAACTCAGCCATCCGTTTTGCGAACGAGTGGAGTGGATGGCAAGGGCTCTGAAACGGTCGTCGAAACCCGGGCTCAGCGCTTTGAACTGAATAGAGAAGGAAGCCAGGTCATTGCCGAGGGAGAGGTGGAAAGTTCCCTCCGTGAGGGAGGCAGCAATACCCTGATCCACGGGGGTTCGATGAAGGCCGATCGAGAGACTGGCTGGGTGGAATACTCGGCGAGCCCCGGCATCCTAATAGGGGACAATTCAATCCGCGGAAAAATCGTGAGATACAATCTTCCAGAGCAGAGGCTGGTAGTGGAAACGGATGTGAGGAGTTCCTTTTCTGAAGGAGGTTCCCCGCAAGGAAGGCCGTATTCAATCGAGTCTGACCGTTTGGTTTACAATCGGCAGGATTTGCGAGCCCGGTATGAAGGAAAGGTGCGTTTGGAGACCCAGGGTTTGACTCTGAGGGCTCATTTTATGGATGTGACCTTTAATGACACGGGCTCCGAAGAAATCCAGGAAATCGTTGCCTGGGGTGGAGTGCAAATTATCCAGGACGACAGGAAGGCGGAGGGGGATCGTGCTGTCCATTACCCTTTACAGGATAAAGTGATCTTGACCGGAGATCCCGCTCAGGTGGTTGAACTGGAGAGCGGTAAGGTGGCCGGACGCCGGCTCACCTTTTACCTCGGAGACGAAAAGATCTTAGTCGAAGGGCATTCTGCATCCGTGACACCATGAGTTCCAATCATTCTTCCTCTACCCTGGAAGCCCGACAACTCACCAAGTCCTACCGGGGGAGGAAAGTCGTCAATGATGTGAGTTTAACGATTTCTCGCGGCGAAGTGGTGGGGTTACTGGGTCCCAATGGCGCGGGAAAAACCACGATCTTTTATATGATCGTGGGGCTGGTTGCTCCGGATAGTGGAAGCGTCCAGATGAACAGCGAGGATTTGACCCCCCAACCCATGTATGTACGGGCCCGGAGAGGGATCAGTTATCTGCCGCAGGAGCCCTCCGTTTTTAGAAAGCTTTCGGTTGAAGACAATCTGTATGCTGTGGCCGAAACGCTGGAGTTGGCCCCGGGGATGGCGGATCAAATGGTCAGTGAACTGCTGGAGGAATTTGGAATTACTGGCCTGAGAAAGCATCTGGCCTATACCCTTTCGGGGGGAGAGCGGCGGCGTCTGGAAATTGCACGTTCGATGATGATCAATCCATCTTTTATTCTCCTGGACGAACCATTGGCGGGCATTGATCCATTGGCGGTGCAGGAGATTCAAAAGATTGTAAAGAGTTTGAGGTCCAGGAACATAGGGGTTTTGATAACCGATCACAACGTCAGGGAAACACTGAAAATTACCGATCGTGCCTACATCATCAACGACGGAAGGATCTTTCGAATCGGGACCCCGGATGCGCTCTCCTCGGATGAAGAGGTTCGGAAAGTTTACCTGGGAGAGAACTTTAAACTATACTGATCAAAGAGGAAGAACCCTTCCGAAATATTGTCGTTGAGGGATGCAATGGCCAGAGGAAATCAGTTGCGGACAAGCTTGAGTTTGAATCTTTCCCAGCGGTTGGCAATGACGCCATCCCTGCTGCAGAAGATTGAGCTCCTGACCCTCAACCAATTAGAGCTTTCAAATTTACTCACCCAGGAACTGGCGGAAAATCCTGTCCTGGAGGAAGTTTCCCAACAAGCTGAGGGCGAGGACTCCGAAAAGCGAGATGAGGAGAAGGATAAAGGTGAGGGAGAGGATTCCTACGACGATTTTGACTACGAGTATTTTTTCGAGGAATACCTGAGCCCCGCCCCGCGTTCTCGCGAATGGGAAAACAACAGTGAACTGCCCTCCTTTGAACTTTTCTTGGCCACGCCATCCACTTTGAGTGATCATTTGAACTGGCAGTTGCGGATGACTGAAATGCCCGCGGCTGCCTGTGAGATTGCCGAATTCATCATCGGAAATATCAATGAAGACGGCTATTTGATGGTGACGGTGGAAGAGATCGCCGAGTCGTTGCAAGTCTCGATCGATCAGGTCGATGAAGCCTTGAGAGTTGTCCAGGATTTTGATCCGATAGGAATCGGTGGTCGTGATTTGCAGGAGTGCCTTCTTCTGCAGATAAGGGCAGCCGAAATGGAAGGCTCACTGGTTGAAAAGTTGGTGCTAGCGCATCTTGCCCTGGTGCAGGCCCGGAAATTCAAAGAACTGGCCAAGGAGCTCGACTGTGAGCTGGAAGAAGTGGCCTCGGCGATGGAGACTCTAAGAGATTTTTCCCCGAAACCGGGGGAAAGGTACAGCTCTCAGGGTGCCACCTACATCCAGCCTGACGTTCATATTTATAAGATGGAGGGCGAATATGTGATCGCCCTTAACGATGACGGGCTGCCCAAATTACGCCTGAGTCGATCTTATCGGGAACTGTTCAAGCAGAAGAATGTTTCCAAGGACATCAAGCGTTTTGTTCGGGAACGTTTTCGCTCAGCGATGGAGTTGTTAAGGAGTGTCGACCAGCGTCAGCAGACCATCTACCGAGCCTGCGAAGCGATCGTGAATCGTCAACGGAAATTTCTGGACAATGGGATGACGCAGTTGCAGCCCATGTTGATCAAGGACGTGGCGGAAGAACTGGGAGTGCATTCCTCTACCGTGAGTCGAGTCGTGGCCAACAAGCATGCGCACACCCCACAAGGTGTTATGGAGTTGAGAAAATTCTTTACCAGTGGGCTCGAAAGTGCCGATGGACAAAGTATTTCTGTGATTCAGGTGAAGGGGGCGATCAAGGGAATTATTGCCAACGAGAGTAATAAGAAACCGTTTTCGGATCAACGGATTGCGAATTTGTTAAACGATCAGGGTATCCAGATTACTCGCAGAACCGTGGCCAAGTACCGGGATCAATTGAACATTCCAGGGTCCCGCGAGCGTAAAATAGCTGTCCTCTTTTGATGTGACCGAACTCTGAGTCTTCTCTCCCATGGCCTCTGAAGAAAAACCTCAGACGCCCACCACCAGCGTCAGGGTACTGGAACAAGTGCCTGAGCAGCGGCTCAAGCTCAAGCTTTTGGCAGGGGCTGACGGGCTGGACAATAAAATTAACTCCCCTCGCATCCAGAGGCTCGGTCTCGCGTTTTCCGGCTACGTGGATTATCTGGATGACGGAATGGTTCAGCTGGTGGGCCAAACAGAGAGCAACTATCTGACGACTCTCGGCCGAGCAGCTCGGCAGGCGGCTATCGAACGGGTCTTCACCTGTAATCTGTCCTGTTTGGTGATCACCGGCAACCTCCGGCCGCCCAAGGCACTGCTGGGCAACTGCGATCGATTCAATGTCCCGATTTTCCAGACCGATGTGCCCAGTTCCGTCGTCATCAGGGAGATTCCCGCTTTTCTGGAAGAACAGCTGGCCCCAACCACGACGGTTCATGGAGTCTTGATGGAAGTTTTTGGGCTGGGAGTGCTCCTTCTGGGTCCCTCAGGCATCGGCAAAAGTGAGTGTGGATTAGATTTGATCCTGAGAGGGCATCGATTGGTAAGCGATGACCTGGTCGTGATCAGGAAATTTGGGGCGGATCGAGTGCTGGGTTCGGGTCCTACCGATTTTCAGTTTCACATGGAATTGCGCGGTCTGGGCATTATCGATATCAAGGAGTTGTTTGGCGTTTCAGTGGTGAGTCCGAAAAAAATACTGGATCTGGCCATCGATCTGGTGCGCTGGGATTCCGGGAAGGAATACGATCGATTAGGTCTGGAGGAACGAAGCTATTCCTTGCTCGAAGTGCCCGTACCTCTGATTACCATGCCCGTGGCCTCGGGCCGGAATCTTGCTACCCTGGTGGAGGTGGCGGTGCGGATTCAGATGCTCAAAAGCCAGGGATATAGCCCTTCAAGTGACTTTTTCAGGAGGTTGGAAACTCGCTTGAAAGCCTCCTCCGATGATGTATGGCGCGTATGAACGACCCGAACCAGCTGGAGTCTTTGGTCATCCTGACGGGGATGAGCGGTTCGGGAAAGCATACTGCTTTTAAGGCCTTTGAGGATTTGGGATTCTTTTGTGTGGATAATCTTCCCACCTCCTTGATTGCCCGTCTCGTTGAGATGTCCACGGCCTCGGGGGGTGCCATCCGGCAGTTGGCGATGGTCATCGACATTCGGTTGGGACCCTCCTTGACCGGATTTGAGGCGCTCTTCAATGAGATTAAACAGCTATCCAGTCGTGCGACCATCATCTTCTTTGATGCTCCCAACGAGGTTTTGGCCCGTAGGTACAGCGAAACCAGGCGGGTTCATCCACTGGGCCATGACCAGTCGTTGCTCGAGGGAATTCGGTTGGAACGGAAAGAACTGGCTGGGATTCGTTCGGTGGCAGATCGCGTCGTTGATACCAGCGAGTTTTCGGTTCACGATCTCCGAAATCTGATCTACCGGGATTTCCAGCAGGTCGACCGGGAAGAGATGTTGAATGTTTCACTGGTGAGCTTTGGTTTCAAGCACGGGCTTCCCTACAATTCGGAATTGGTTTTTGATGTAAGATTCCTTCCCAATCCTTATTTTGAGCCCGATCTCAAGGAAAAATCCGGCAACGACGCGGAAGTGGTGGCCTACATGCTGAAGTATCCGGAGACCAGGGAAATTCTGGAAAAAATTCACGATATGCTAGAATACCTACTCCCCAAATACACCCGGGAAGGCAAGCAATACCTAACTATTTCTGTAGGTTGTACCGGTGGAAGACACCGTTCGGTCATGGTGGTCAATGAGTTGAAAAAACGCCTGGAGCAGGCGGGGCAACAGGTGAATCTGGTTCATCGAGACCTACTTAACGAATGACTCGAAACACTTTAGTGGGAGGTCTGGTCGTTACCCACGGTCAGCTTGCCCAGGAACTCGTTGCGGCAGCGGAGACCATTGTGGGGGAGGCCCTGCAGATTGCAGCCGTCTCGATTGGTTGGGATGATGATGTTGCAGAATCGCAAAGAAAAATTGAGGTGGCGGTTCAAAAAGTCAACACAGGAAAAGGCGTGATCATTCTGACCGATATGTTCGGAGGGACTCCTTCCAATCTGTCCTTGCCCCTGTTGAAGAAGGGTGAATTGGAGATCGTGACGGGTGTCAATTTGCCCATGATAATCAAGGTGGCTAACCAGGCCGCCAGCGACTCGCTTTCAGAACTCGCCACCCGTGTGAAGCAGCAGGGTCAAAAGCACATCTCGATTGCCAGCGAACTTTTAGGGGAATGATTCGAACAACCCTTCGAATCAAAAGTGAGCTGGGCTTGCACGCACGGGCCGCCGCAAAATTGGTGAAAATCGCCTCCCGTTTTGAATCGGACATCAAGTTGTTGCGGCTCAACGGCGACATTCAGGTGGATGCAAAAAGCATTTTGGGGATTTTACTGTTGGCCGCCTCCAAAGGAACCGAACTGGAGTTGGTCATCGACGGCAAAGACGAAGAGGCTGCTACGGAGGCCCTGGTGGAATTGGTGGAAGATCGTTTTGGCGAGGAGCAATAGAGACGATGAGTAAGGATTCTTCACAGCAGTTGTCCGGAATGGGGCTTTCCCCCGGAATTGCCGTCGGAACAGCCTACAGGGTGGAGCGGCCAACGGTCGCTTTTTACCGGACCCGGATTGCGTCCAGGGAAGTCACCAAGGAGCTCAAGCGGTTTCGTTCCGCCATCGAAAGGTCCTACCGACAGCTCCGGCGGGTCAAGAAAAAGTTTGAAAGTGAGGTGGGGAAGGAGCACGCCTACATCATCGATGCCCACCTGCTGATCCTGGAAGATCGTCAGTTGCTGGGGGACGTCGAAAAGAGGATTCAGGAAGATCGACACAGTCCCGAGCGAGCGATCCGCGAATCCGCTGAAAGCTGGCTCTCGGTATATCGTTCCCTGGATGACCCTTTTTTTCGGGAACGGGGCTCGGATGTCGAGGAGGTGGTGGAACGCGTGATCGCCAACCTCATGAAACTCAAACCTCAGAATCACGATGGTCTGCCGGAAGAACTGATCCTGGTGGTTCCGGAGGTGAGTCTGTCTCTGCTGGCCGAGTACCCGATAGATCAGGTAAAAGGCCTGGTAGCGACAAGGGGCGGACCGACTTCTCATGGCATCATTATCGCTCGTTCCTATCAAATTCCAGTCGTTTCAGGTCTCAAGAACACCGAGGAGATGGTTCGCACGGGTGAGACCTTGATCGTGGATGGAGCCAGGGGAACGGTCCAGGTCAGTCCCGGGCGTCAGGAAATCAGGATCTGTCGCGCTCGGATCAGAAGAGAGAAAAAGCGTCGACTCGGCCTGGCCGGTGATCCCGGGCCTTGTGTCACCACCGATGGACGACAAATTTCCGTTTACGCCAATTCGGAGATCGCTAGCGAAGTCCCCTACGAGCTTCGGCTTGGTGGTGAAGGGGTCGGATTGTTTCGGTCCGAATATGTCTACATGCAGGAAAAGAGCAGTCCGGTCAGTGAGGAGAAACAGTTCCGGGTCTATAAGCGTTTGGCTCGGGCGGTGAAGGATCGTCCGGCGGTGATCAGAACACTGGATCTCGGAAACGAAAAACATCCCTATTTTTCCCGGCTCCTGGGAGGTGATGAAGGTGCGTTGGGTGTTCGAGGTATTCGCATGAGTCTGAGGCATCCTGAGATCTTCAAGACTCAAATCCGGGCCATTTTGCGAGCCAGTGCCTTCGGGAATTTGAAAATCGTGTTCCCCATGGTGTCCAGCGTTGAGGAAGTGGTTGAAGGGCGAACCCTCATCAAAGCCATCCAGAAGGAACTTCTGCGTGAGGGGATGGCCATGAACGAGGATATCGAGATCGGGG
>JAPYTY010000054.1 GCA_029942065.1 Acidobacteriota bacterium
TCCTGGATTTTCGTTCGGACCGAGAACGAGGTTCGGGTACAGGTTGGACGAGCTGAAAAGCAGTGGCGCGCAGAAAACTATCGTGAGGCGGTGACCCTCTACGAGTCCGTTTATCAGAATTACCCCAAGAGTAAATATGCCGATGATGTGCTGTGGGAAGTCGGCACCATGTACTACGTCAATTTCTATGATGTAGATCGTGCGCTGATGTCCTTTCACAAGCTGGTCACACAGTATCCGGATAGCCCCCTGGCTGCCGAAAGCTATTTAAAGCTCGCCCAGATCCACGAAGCGGAACTGGGCGACCTGCCCAAGGCCATTGCCTGCTGGAATCAACTGCTCAGCCTGGACATTTCCCGGGAAACTCTCCGCCAGGCGCGGTTTAATATCGGAAATGCACATTTCAAGCTGAACCAGTTCGAAAAGGCCCTCGGCGAGTTCCAGGTTCTCATGAACGATGGGCAGGCGGGTGAGGTCACCGATCAGGCTCGCGCTCGGGCGGGCACGATCATGCAGATTCAAACCCGGTACGAGAAATCTGTGGAATATTTCACCGAGGTCCTTGAGGAAACGAACTGTTCGGACTGCCGCCGCACCGCGCGGCTGGGATTAATTGAAAGCTACGAGTTCCTGGGACAACTGCCCAAGGCGATAGAAGTCGCCCAGACCATCCCCACATCGGAGTTTCCTGTCCAGACCAAGGATGATCTACTCAAGCGCCTGGTTGAGAAGGCGAGATACTATGATCCAGGGGGGCAGTAGGAACTCTGCCCGCTGGTCTTCGACCAGCGGGCTCCAGGTTCCACGTTTCACGTTCCAATTTAGCGCGATCTTGCAGCCTGCGTCGCCCTCCCCTCGCGCGCCTTGTCAGGCCGGCGCTTTCGCCGCCTCGCGACGGCCAGGCCTGAAAAATCCGAACTAACCTACTGCCGTCGGCAAGAAGATTTCAGAATTTAGAATCCAGAACCCCGAAGGGGTGACGTGAAATGGCCTGGGGCGTGAGCCCCAGGTTTAAGGGCGTCGTTAGTTAAGGAGCCCTGTAAGGGCGATGTTGGAAAACCGTCAAAGGAGCGGGAATCCCCTCTCGTATTCCGTCATTCCCTCCTGCTTGACAGATTAAAAGGGTCTCCCGTATCCTAGGTAGCTTGAATCCGACCAAAAGGGCCTGACAGAAAGGGTAAAAAGACTTGGCAGATGTAGTCGTACATGATGGCGAATCCCTGGAGAGCGCCCTGCGCCGTTTCAAGCGGAAGGTGCAGCAGGAAGACATCATCCGTGATGCCAAGAAGCACGCTTTTAACCTGAAGCCCGGAGAAAAGAAACGATTGAAGGCGGCCCTGGCCAGGAAGCGGGCCAAGAAGAAGAGACGGCTTTATCCTCCCCGTTAATCCGGATTCCCACACCGTACCGTCTTCCACCGACCCATGAAACCGGGCTTTGACCCCGTCCACTTCCAGGCCGCTGTTCGCTGTGGGCAGATTCCGCAGCTGGAGTGGTAAAAGGCATAGCAGTGGCGGGAGAGGCTCTTCAGGCTTTTTGACAGTCATCAGTCCTCCCTACCAGAAGGACAGACCCGGTTCAGCGCTTTTGCGCTATACTCTCAAAGAGTTTGCGAAATAGCCCGGAATCCAACAAAACGAAACGCTGGGCGGTCCGGTTCGTGTATTAATCTGTGCCTTGAATAGCAGCCGGGATTACTGATGCGACATGAATCCATTGGGTTAGCACTTCTCCTGCCGTTCCTTTTTCTGGCTGCCTGTTCGGGCGGCGAGGAGCCTGAGGCCGCACGGAATAATTCCACCCGGGGTGGCCGGAGCGGCTCAGGGGAAGTTCGCGCGGTCAGCGTGAGGGCTTACCTGGCCACAACCCAACCTATTTCCACTTACATCGTCTCCAACACGACCGTTGAATCGATTCGAAGGGTGACCATTCATGCCAAGCTCAACGCCCTGGTCGAGGAGATCCTGGTCGAGGAAGGGACCCCGGTTCGGGCGGGAGAGGTGCTGCTTCGGCTCGAGGATCGAGAAGTTCGAAATGAATATGAGCAGGCGGATATTGCCGTGGATCAAGCGAGGCTACAGCTCGAACAGGCAGAGGTGAAGGCCCAGCTCTCGGAAATCAACCATGCCCGGGCCCAGGATCTTCTGGAGCAAAAGCTGATCAGCAAGCAGGAATTCGACCAGGCCTCCCTGACCCATCGCACCGATCGCCTGGGCACCGACACCGCCGAGCAGCAGTACGAGGCGGCTCAGGCGCGGCTGCGGGCGGTCACCATCCAGATGGAATACACCCGGATCGTGGCATCCATAGATGGCGTGATCACCCAGCGACTGGTAGAAGTCGGCGATCGAGTCAATTCCAATCAGGAGGTCTTCAGCCTCGAGGAGTTCCCTCCGTTGTGGGCAAGAATTTTTGTCCCTGAGAAGGAACTTCCCGAATTGCGGGTGGGCCAAAAAGCCGAGGTGGTCGTGGAGACCTTTCCGGAAGAGGAGTTTACGGCTCGGATCAGAATGATCCACCCAACCATTGATGCCGCCTCGGGAACCGTCAAGGTGACCCTCGAGATGGAAAGGACCACACGGCTGCGGCCCGGTATGTATGGAACCGTCTACATTGCGACAGAAACGCATCCCGATGCGGTGGTGATTCCCAAGAAGGCCATCTTGCGCGAGCGCGATGAAAATCGAGCCTTTGTCATTACAGCCGATAATCGGGTCGAGAAACGTGAAGTCACCCTTGGCTTCAGCGACGAGGACCGGGTCGAGATCGTGGAGGGAATTAGGGTTGGAGAGGCGGTTGTCACGGTCGGCTATGAGGGTCTGGCCGATGGCTATGCCGTCGATGTTCTCTCCTGGGAAGGATCGGCACCCCCCGAGCAGAATTCACCCGGCCCGCCTCGAGAGCAGGCAGTCTCTTCGCCGGCCAGCGCTCCGGACACACCGCAGGCCTCCAACGCTCCCAGCCGGCAGCGTCGGCGCGGGCAACAGGCCAGAGGAGGAGGTCCGGGTGGTAGAGGCGGCCAGGGATCACTTTCGCCGGAGATGGTGGAGCGCATGATGGGCCGGTTGCTCAACGATCCTGAGATCAAGGAAGAGTATGAGTCCCGCCTGGCCGATGATCCCGAGCTGGCCACCGATCTTGAAAAAAAGAGGACCTTTGCCCAGCAGATGATGCAGCGCTTTAGAAACAGAGATGAATCCCGCCGGCCATGAAAATCGTCGGATTTTCGATTCGTCGTCCGGTTACGGTGACGATGTTCTTTCTGGCGATCGCCGTTTTTGGCGGCGTTTCCTACAGCAGGCTAGCCCTGAACCTCCTCCCTGAGATCTCCTATCCGACTCTCACCATTCGCACCAATTACGAAGGCGCCGCCCCGGCTGAAATCGAGAACCTGATCACCAAGCCGGTCGAGAATGGGGTGAGCGTGGTCAGTAATGTGGTCCGGGTAAGTTCGATCTCAAGGCCCGAAGTTTCCGACGTCATCCTGGAATTCAGCTGGCGCACCAACATGGATTTTGCCGGACTCGACGTTCGGGAAAAGCTGGATCTGCTGCACCTGCCGCTGGACTCCGACAAGCCGATATTGCTTCGCTATGACCCCTCCAGCGAACCCATCATGAAGGTCAGCGTTTCCGGTTCATCCGATCTTGCAGCCATTCGCTATCTTTGCGAAGAATTCGTCAGGTCCGACCTGGAGAGCATCGACGGAGTCGCGGCGGTCCGGGTGTCTGGAGGATTCGAGGAAGAAATTCAGGTCGAGCTGGATGAACAGCGACTCACTTCTCTGGGAGTCTCGATCCAGGATGTTACCTCTCGACTGGCTCAGGAGAACATCAATCTGACGGGAGGAACCCTTCAGGAAGGCGAAAGCAAGTATCTGGTTCGAACTCTCAATGAGTTTCAAGGGGTCGATGAGATCAACGAGATCATTGTGGCTCAGAGAAACGCGATCCCCATTCGCCTGGATGATATCGGGAGGGTGTATTCCGGTTACAAGGAGCGCAAGGTCATTACCCGGATCAACGGAGAAGAAAGTGTCGAGATTGCGATCTTCAAGGCCGCCGCCGCCAACACCGTCACCGCTGCAACGCAGGTGCGGAACCGGCTGGAGCAGCTTGAAGAGGAATACGCAGGGAAAAAAGACCCGCTCGACTTCGAAGTGGTTTTCGACCAGTCGCGATTCATCGAGAACTCCATAAATGAGGTTCGAAATACTGCCGTGATGGGTGGCATTCTGGCGATCGCGGTTTTGTTTCTCTTTTTGCGAAGTGTCAAAAGCACGTTGATCATCGCTTTGTCGATTCCGATCTCGATCGTGGCGACCTTCTTTTTGATGTACAGTGCCGACATCTCCCTGAATATCATGTCGCTCAGCGGACTGGCGCTGGGCGTTGGCATGCTGGTGGACAGCTCGATCGTGGTCTTGGAAGCCATTTACCGATACCAGGTAAAGGGCCATCAGCCCAGGGAAGCAGCTGACCTGGGAGCCAGCGAAGTGGGCCAGGCCGTCGTCGCCAGTACCCTGACCACCGTCTGCGTCTTCGCTCCGATCGTCTTTGTGGAGGGCATCGCTGGCCAGCTCTTCACCGATCAAGCATTGACCGTCACCTTCGCTTTGGCGGCCTCCCTGGTGGTGGCCATCATGCTTATTCCCATGCTTGCCAGCTTGAGTCAGCCAAGCGAAGAAGAGACCTCAGGCACTGCACCCACAAGAGAATACAAGGACATTTTTCTGGTCCGCCCCTATTCATGGTTTCTGAGGCTGGTGTTGCGGCAGCGATTGGTCTCGTTGGCCGTTGCCCTGGTGTTGTTCGTGGGTGCCCTGGGTCTGCTTGCCGGCCTGGGAGCGGAGCTGATTCCTGAAATCAGCCAGGGCGAGTTTTTTGTGGATTTGCAGTTTCCACCCGGAACCCCGGTGGAGCAGACTGCCCAGCGATTGGAGAGCGTCGAGGGTCTCATCGAGGACCAGGAAGAGGTCCGGATGTATTACACCATTGCCGGCGCAGGCAACCAGACGGGCGTCTCGGCAGTCGAGGAGAGAGAGCACATCGGCCAGATCCTGGTGGCCCTGGGTCCCGACATGCTCAGAGAAAGGGAAACCGAGGTTCTGGAAGGCCTCAGAGAGGATTTCCAGGGCCTACCGGCGGTGGATTACACGTTTTCCCGGCCGGCACTATTCAGTTTCAAGACTCCCATCGAGGTGATCATCCAGGGGTACAATTTGACGGCCTTGAAAACCTATGCCGATCGGATCCGTGAGCAACTGGCCCGGTTACCGGGATTGAGGGATCTCAGGTCCAGCACCGACGGCGGAAATCCCGAGGTCCAGATCCACTTCGATCGACAAAAACTGGCCAATTACGGCCTGACCATCAGCCAGGCCGCGGGACTCCTGCGCAACAAGGTTCAGGGAGATATCGCAACCGAGTTGAATGAATTGGATCGGAAGATCGACATCCGGGTCCGGGTCCTGGAAGAAGATCGCAGGTCTCTTTTTGATCTGAAAAATCTGGCCATCGATGTACCCAACCGCACTCCCGTTCAGCTAGCCACGGTGGCCGATGTGATTCTGGAAGAAGGGCCACCTGAAATCAGACGAATCGGACCCGAACGGGTTGCACTGATAACGGCCAACATCGTGGGAAGGGATCTGGAAAGTATGGTGAGCGAGATCGAGATGATCTTGCAGGAATTTGAGTTTCCACCCGATATCCTGGCCTACGTGGGGGGTCAAAGCGAAGAGCGAGTGGTGGCTTTTGAAAGCATGCAATTCGCGATTGCACTGGCCGTCTTTCTGGTCTATCTGGTCATGGCTTCCCAGTTCGAATCTCTGGTCCAACCCTTCATTATCATGTTCGCCATACCCTTTGCCTTGATTGGTGTGGCCGCGGCCCTGCACCTGACCCAATTGGCGTTGAGCGTCGTGGTGCTGATCGGAGTGGTGATCCTGGCGGGCATCGTTGTGAACAACTCCATCGTTTTGATAGACTTTACCAACCAGTTGAGAAAACAGGGAAAAGACAAGTTTGAGGCCATCCAGCAGGCCTGCGCCATCAGGCTTAGACCCATTTTGATGACCACCAGCACCACCGTCCTAGGCTTGATTCCCATGGCAGTGAGCCTGGGGGAAGGCTCGGAGCTTCGGGTTCCGCTGGCCATCACCGTGATCGGCGGCTTGATTTCATCGACGCTGCTGACGCTGGGCCTGGTCCCTGTGCTCTACACATTGATGACCCGGGAGAAACGGACATGAATCTGTCCAGATTTTCAGTGATGCGACCGGTAGCAGTCCTGATGGGGACTCTTTCCATACTGGTTCTGGGCTTGTTGTCCCTGCAGCGCCTGCCCCTGAAGCAAATGCCGGAGATTTCCTTTGCCACGCTGTCGGTGAATGTGGATTATCCTTCCTCCTCTCCCGAAGAGGTGGAGCAGAACATTACCCGGCCGCTGGAAGAAGTCCTCAGTACTCTGGACAATCTGGAGAGCATCAACTCGACGTCATCTGGGAGCCGATCCACCCTTCGGCTCGAGTTCACACAAGGGACCGACATGGACCTCATGTCGCTGGACATACGGGACCGAATTGATCAGGTCAGGAACACGCTGCCGACCGATGTGGAGCGTGTGGCCATCAGGAGATGGCATAATGCCGATCAGCCGGTACTGCGTTTTTCGGTTTCCTGGAGCGGAGACAGCGAGGAGTTGTATCAGGTGGTTGAAGAGACCCTGCGCAGGCGCCTGGAACCCATCGACGGGGTCGCCAATGTCGAGGTCAGGGGAATGGATACCAAGCAGATCATCATTGATCTGGACCAGGGATTACTCCAGGCCTATGGGATCGATATCTTCAACTTGAACCAGGCGCTGCGCAGCAACAACCTCAACGTTGCCGGGGGCTACGTCATGGATGGGGGCAAAAAGTACAGCCTCAGAACGGTGGGTGAGTTTTCGGACATCGATGAGATTGCCAACCTGCCCCTGCGCGGCGGGCGCTTCAGTCTGGCCGATGTCGCCCAGGTTCGGTATGACTACCCTGAGAAGACCTCCTTTTCTCGCCTCAACGGCATCAACGCCGTCAATATCGATGTCTACAAGTCTTCCACGGCCAATGTTGTCAACGTAGCCGGACGGCTGAAGGCGGAACTGGAAGAGATCCAGGCGCTTCCCCAGCTGGCGGGAAAATTATCGACAAGGATATTCCGGGACCAGTCCGAAGAAATCGTCAAAAGCCTGGACGACCTGAAAGCTGCTGGAATCTACGGGGGCCTTCTGGCCATGGGCGTGCTGTTTTTCTTCTTGAGGAAGCTTCGCAGCACCCTCATCATTTCCATCGCCATTCCGGTGTCGATTGTTTTCACCTTTGCTTTCATGTATCTGCTCCGAGTTTTCGCCGGCTCCGATATCAGTCTGAACGTGGTATCACTGATGGGCCTCATGGTCGCCATCGGGATGCTGGTCGACAGTAGTGTGGTCGTTCTGGAGAACATCTTCCGCTACAAGCAGGAAAAAGGCCTGGAGGCCCGTGAAGCCGCCATCCTGGGCAGCAAGGAAGTCGGGCTGGCGGTGCTGGCCTCTACCGCGACGACCCTGGTAGTCTTCGCCAGCTTTATCTTCGCTCCCGGTTCTCAAATGGGTCGCTTCATGAAGGATTTCGGCTTGACCGTGGGTGTGGCCATCACGGCGGCCTTGATCGTCTCCCTCACCCTGATCCCGATGCTGTCGAGCCGCATCTTTACGGGAGAGGAAAAACCCAAGCAGCGGATCATCGTGTGGCTGACCGAGGCCTACGGGGCTCTCATGGGCTGGCTGTTGCGCTGGAGGTTCGTGGCCCTTATCGTGATGGCGCTGCTGGGATTTGGCTCCTACCATCTTGTCAATTCGATTGACCGGGAAATGCTTCCCCGGGTGTCTCAGCGGAACCTGAGGGTGGACGTGACCATGGAGCGGTCCTTTTCGGCTCAGGATATGATCGCCCTGTTCACCGAGGCCGAGAGGCTTATTCTGGATCGCAAGCAGGAACTGGGTGTGGCCAGCGTTTCCAGCAATTTCAGCAATCGGACCACCAACCGCGGGCAGTACCGTGGAACCATGACCATATTCCTGGAAGATGAGGGAGACATCAAGCCGACCGAAGTGGTCCAGGAGCAGGTGCGGGGTCTTTTCCCGGAAGTCCCGGGGGCCGCTTTCACTTTCGGGCGCATGCGCCATATGGGTGGTGGTGAAATGGGGGTCAACGTCGAATTGAAGGGGGATGATTCGACCGTCCTGGCCATGTACGCCGAAGAGGTCAAAGCGATTCTCTCAGAAATGCCGGAGCTCAAAGATGTGGAAAGCTCCCTGGAAACGGGCGACGAGGAGATTCATCTAATGGTGGACCGGCAAAGGACGGAACAGTTCGGCATCTCTTCCCAGCTGGTTGCCCGAACCGTGGCCTCTGCCTTGAGCGCTCGTTCCGTGACTCGGTACAAGAGCGATGATGGTGAGATAGATGTCGTGATGCAGCTCGAAGGAGGGGATGATCTGAGCCTGCAGGAATTGCAGAATGTCCATTTTGAAAATCGGAATGGTGAGATGATCCCTCTCTATGCCGTTGCCGACTACCAGTACCAGAAGGGTCCATTGTCCATCCGGCGGGATGACCGCAAGGGCACCCTCCAGGTCACGGCCAACGCCGAACGCGGCGGGGGGATGTTCCTCACCGAGGCGATTCGCGGCGAACTGGAGAGTCAGCTTCAACTGCCGGCCGGGTACTCGTTTGATTTCGGTCGGGACTTCATGCGTTTTCGGCGCGGCGAACAGGATAGCCTCTTTGCCATTATCCTGGCGATCGCTCTGATGTACATCATCATGGCGGCTCTGTTTGAGAGCTTTATTCATCCCTTGACGATTCTTTTTTGTGTGCCCTTCTCCATCATTGGAGTGGCCGGCATTTTTTATCTGACGGGAACCACGCTCAATTCGATGGCCTATCTGGGCATTTTGGTCCTGTTCGGGATTGTCGTGAACAACGGGATCATCCTGATCGCTCACATCAATATTCTGAGAGGTCAGGGCTTGCCCCGGAGTGAGGCCATTCGCCAGGGGGGGATGGACCGCCTTCGGCCTATTTTAATGACGGCGGCCACCTCGCTTTTTGGCCTTTTGCCTCTATCGCTGCCTGCACTTTTGCCGGAATACTTTCCCGCCGCTCAGGGCCGGGCCGGGATGTGGACTCCGATCAGCCTGGCCGTGCTGGGCGGTCTGACCACCTCGACGTTTCTCACCCTGGTTATTCTGCCCACCGTGTATTCCTACATGGACGATGTCTCGCGAGGGGGCATCTACCTGATCCGGCTGGTTGCCAGACTTTTCAGTCGTCGACCCACCACCGCTTGATTTCGAGCCTTGCCACCAAGGCGCAGAGAAGAGATTTCACCACAGAGACACAAAGACACAGAGAAGACAATTCTTTTCTTTGTCTTACCTTTTAAATCCCAGCTAAAACAAGGGGCGCACTGAGGCGCCTCCCACACTTCTGGAGTTGTCTCCTGAACTGAGATGGTCTTGTGGGCGTACTCAGTACGCCCACAAGACCATCTTTATCAATGGCTTGTTTAGGGCGCACGACCGTGCGGCCCGGCTCAATTCATCCGGATTGCCTGGGAATTGAGATATTCTGAGCCGTGCGCCTTTCATAGCATCCCAGCCCTTGCTGTGGGCGCACTCAGTGCGCCCCTACAACAGGCTGCACGATCGAGCCCATTTGAAACGTGGAAAGCGCGGGTCGAAGACCAGCGGCCCTTCTGTCAGCTTTCCCCCTTCACTTCGTGCAGTTTCATCAGGGTGGTGCCGCCCTCCTGGACGATGGTGCCGCCGGTGAGGATGACCAGTTTGTCTCCAGCGGACACCAGTCCGATTTTGAGCAGGAGCTTTTCCAATTCCTCGATCAACTGTTCCACGTTGGCGATTTCCGGCATCTGCAGGGGCTGAACTCCCCAGTAAAGGGCCATCCGGTTCATCACCCGGGAGTGAGGGGTGAGGCCAAAGATGTCTGCCGAGGGGCGAAACTTGGAGATCATGCGGGCCGTGGAGCCGGTTTGCGTTAAAGCGACAATGGCCCGGGCGTTGATCGATTTGGAGGCATGAAAGGCGGCGTTGCAGACCGCTTCCGGAAAGGAGAGATCCTCGGTTGTCTGTGGCCGGCCCGCCCGGGTCCGACTGCCGGCCCGTTCGGCTTCGTCAATGATTCTGGCCATCATGACGACCGATTCAACCGGATAGCGGCCCTTGGTGGTCTCCGAGGAGAGCATCACGGCATCGGTGCCGTCGAAAATGGCGTTGGCCACATCGGAGGCCTCGGCACGGGTGGGCCGGGGGTTGGTGACCATCGATTCCAGCATCTGAGTGGCCGTGATAACCGCCTTGCCCATTTGGTTGGCGCGGCTTATCACCTGCTTCTGGATGACCGGGACCCTTTCAG
>JAPYTY010000055.1 GCA_029942065.1 Acidobacteriota bacterium
CGCCAAGGCTGCCCCCTGAGCTCACTGCCACCGGAAGCACCATGCCCTTTACTGAAATCCAAGGAATTCCCATCTGGGGGGACCCGCTTGAAAACGCGGTGGAGCAGATGCTCAACTGTCAGAGAACAGCGGACTACTGCGCGCTGATGGCAGACCATCATCTGGGCTATGCGGTTCCGATTGGCGGGGTCGTGGCCTATCAAGACCAGGTGAGTCCATCCGGAGTGGGGTTTGACATCGCCTGTGGAAACAAAGCGGTTCGTCTGGACATGGCCTCCAGTGAGGCGCGGGCCAACATCTCCACGATCATGGATGACATCTGGGGCGAGATCGCTTTCGGGGTGGGCCGGACCAACAAGCAAGAAGCCGATCACGAGTTATTCGATGACGACCCGGCCTGGGACATCCAGGAAGTGGGGCATCTGAAGGACCTGGCTCGCCGCCAGCTGGGAACGGTGGGAAGCGGAAACCATTACGTGGATCTGTTGGTGGATGAATCGGACCGGGTCTGGTGTGGGGTTCATTTTGGATCCCGCGGTCTGGGACACAGGATCGCCACCCATTTCATCCAGCAGGCAGGCGGCAAAGACGGCATTCATGCCGATCCGGTGCTGCTGGACGCGGACGGACCCCAGGGCCAGGAATATCTGGCAGCGATGCAGCTGGCCGGACGTTATGCCTATGCGGGACGCGATTGGGTATGCGCCCGGGTGGCCTCCCTGCTGGGGGCCACGATCGTGGAAGAGGTTCACAACCATCACAACTTTGCCTGGCGAGAGAATCACAACGGCAAGGAGATGTGGGTGGTGCGAAAAGGGGCGACTCCGGCATTTCCCGGTCAAAAGGGCTTTGTCGGTGGCAGCATGGGAGATATTTCGGTCATCGTTCGGGGCGTCGAGAGCCGGGAGAGTCAAAGGACTCTCTATTCGACGGTTCACGGAGCGGGGCGGGTCATGTCAAGACGACAGGCTGCCGGAAGATTTCGCTGGAAAAAGGGTAAGCGCATCCGGCAGTCCGATGGGATGATCAGCCGGGAGATGATGATGGAATGGGTCTCCAAAGCAGGAGTTACCCTTCGCGGTGCCGGCACCGACGAATCGCCTCACTGCTACAAGCGGCTGCCCGAAGTTCTCCAGCACCACCAACCCACCATTGAAGTGCTGCATACGCTGCACCCGATCGGGGTGGCCATGGCGGGAGCCGACGAGTTCGATCCCTACAGGGATTAGTGGGGGGAGGAGCACCGGACGCGGGTCTTCGACCCGCGAGTTTCAGGTTCCATGTTTCACGTTTCACGTTCCGATCCGGAAGAATTCCAGCCGGGGCGCACCGAGTGCGCCCCAATTTAGCCATTAATAAAGATGGTCTTGTGGGCGTACTCAGTACGCCCCTACATTAGCTTTTTCATTGGTTGCCAAAAAATCAACGGAAGGATCCAGCATGAACAGTCCGGAAGGGCGATAGAACCTATGCATGGATTCAGTTGAATTTAATCCTTATTCAACCAGTCGGTGAAGCGGTGTCTTGGCAAAGGGTCCGACATCCACGAGTTATCCGGCTCCGGAATTCTCAAGGCATCACGAACCGATACCCAGCCATGTTGTAAAGGCATAAAGCCTTTGGTGCCTCGACGAGTGACCCACTCAAATGTTCGCCTCTGTTCACAGGCTTGCGCCACCTGCAAAGTCATGCGGACATCTTGAGCTACGTAGTCCATCACCTCTTGAAATTGCTGCTGGGCCCAGAGCCGTGGAGCCAGGACTCCTGACATCCCTTCAGGCTTGCCCGGTATGTTCATGGCCTCGGCAGCTTTTCCCAGGGCCACCGGAAAACCACGATCGCAAAAAACGTGAAACATCATATCGACATGCTCCAACGCCAGGTCCCTGCACTGATCCAGAGCTTCGGATTCTTCCGCCAGCACGTCAAAATCGAATCCCAGTCCGTTCCATGTCAGCAACGTGTAGCCCTCCCCTACCAGTTCGCCGAGACGATCAACGACCTGGCGGGCTTCATCAGGAGACATGCGACTGCTAGGCGTCCCATCTGAGTTTTTTCCGTGCCAGACCACGGGTTCGTCAGCGTCACAGGGAAAAGCGGCCGCACAGGTGATCCCGAGGGGTCGGTGGGAACTCCAGTGGGAGTCGTCCTCCGGAATATCGGCTGCGGTCTCGAGATCGAACGCTAAATATTTAATGACCGCATCAATATAGCCTGTGTTACTGACCCTGTTTATTTACTTCCAGGAGAAGGAGGGCTCGTCTGCACGCCCGGACATGCCATTTTCATGATCAAGGCAGGTTTTGGACCAGCCTGGTCCGTGCGCTCACCCCTCTAACGAGATACTATCAGGTTGGCGCTCTTGGAACTTCGTGACAGGACCCAGGGCTAAAGGATTGAGGCTGCCTATCTAATGTGTGGAAGATTTTCAATATCCACTCCCACAGACACCCTGATGAAGCGGTTCAAGGTGCCCCGGGCGGAGAATTTTAAACCCAACTACAATGCGGCTCCCACTCAGAACCTGCCCCTGATTCTCAACAGTGATCCCTCCACCATCTCCCTGGGCCGTTGGGGCCTGATCCCTTCCTGGGCCAAGGAGCAGAAAATAGGAAACGGAATGATCAATGCAAGGGCGGAAACGCTGTTGCAGAAACCGTCGTTTAGAACTTCTTTCAGGAAACATCGATGTCTGGTTCTGGCGGATGGTTTTTATGAGTGGCAAAAGACTCCGGATGGGAAAACCCCTCACAGAATCGCACGGAAGGACAATCAACCCTTCGCCTTTGCCGGTATCTGGGGGGGGTGGACGAACCCGGACGGAGAGGAAATCTGTTCTTTTTCCATTATCACCACCGAGCCCAACCAGCTGATGAACCCTCTTCACCACCGGATGCCGGTCCTATTAAAGAAAGAAAATGAGGAGCCATGGCTGCAGGAAATCGAGATTTCAAAAGCCCAGGCAATGCTCGAACCTTATCCGCTCGAAGATCTCGAGGCCTATCCGGTCTCCACTCTGGTCAACAGTCCGAGGAATAATTCCGAAGAGGTTCTCCTGCCTTTATAACCGGATCGAATGTCAGGGCTCGGTCCCGGCTGATAACCTTTTTTCTTCAGACCGAGAAAAGAGCACGATTCCGGCATGGCTTTCTGTCTCCACCTTCGGACGGAAAAGGAAAAAAGTGCTCTTTGACTCCCTCCCGGGTAGGCAAAGTTTTCCCGGTTAAGAGGAATCTGATCCCACCTCTTTCATTCCTTCGAGGGTCGTAGAACCCGTAACTCATTACCTGGAACCGGCTTTAGACCAGGCAGCTGCCATCTGGCACGTTCCTTGCGTCTGGGAGCAGGGTGCCGGAGGAGAATCGAGTGACCGGAGTTTTCCGGCCTCATTGGTTCGTTTTTTTTGCAGGCCCGTGTTTCATCTACCTGCTTTTTTGAAGGAGTGTTTATTCAATGAAGAACAAATCCATTTTTTCGATCGCGCTTTTATCGTTTGTTGTTCTGGCCCTGCTAGCCGGCATGACCGGCCCACCCCTGGGTCAGGGCAGCGTTGTCAGCGGATTCGGCCGGGCTCAGGGGGCAGGACGGGAGGTCATTGTCCACGTCACGGTCGTTGTTCCGGTGGGTTCCAATGCAAATCAGGTGGCCTTGGATGCCATCCGAAATCAGGGGGCTCGGCCCTTCCAGTCCGACCCTTTCACCACCACCGGCCTGATCTGGGATCAGTTCTCGGACCTAGATGCCGGGAACGACTCGGTCATCCAGAACTACAACCCTGCGGGAGATCCCACGGGTGGGGACGGTGAAGCAGCTCTTTACGGTCCTGCAGATCATCCCGGCGGCACCCATCAGACCTGGAGTGAGATCGGCACCTCTAAATTTAGTTTTGAGCAGGGAACCATCGTCGGGCGCTGCCCTTCGCTGGTTCGATCAACTTGACCGAGACATCGATCAGGTCCATGGCGATAGCGGCCCCGGCCGTCGAAATGAAACCATCCACCACCACCGGTACCTGGCGAGTGGCACAGCCCAGCACCATGCCCATGATGGCTCCGATCTCATAGCCTCCCACCTTCCTGAGGGTATCCCAGGGATCCTGGCTGTCCGGCTGGTGAAGTTTCAGGGCCTCGGAAATCAACCGGACCTTGCGCTTGATGCCCGCTTGATCGACGCCGGTACCCCGGCCGGTGAGGCGCTGGGGCTCCCACCGGGTGGCGGCTGAAAATATGGCGCTTGCGGAGGTGGTGTTTCCAATGCCCATTTCCCCGACACCCACCAGGCCGGCCCCTCGATCGGCGTACTGAACGGCCAGCTGGAACCCGATCTCAACACACTGCTCGGATTCCTGCACCGTCATGGCCTCCTGCTCGGAAAAGTTGCGGGTGCCGCCTCGCGCCTTTTTTTGCACCAGACCCTCGATAGGATCAAAATCATGGTCGACACCCACGTCCACGATCACATTTTCGATTCCATATTTTTTGCACAGGACATTGATGGCGGCTCCACCACTTAGGAAATTCTGCGCCATCTGGGCGGTCACCTCTCTGGGGTACAGACTCACCCCGGCCAGCGCCACGCCGTGATCAGCGGCAAAGGTGAAAAGAAATTTGGATTCAAGGCCCGACAGGTCAGGGTGGCGGATCGCCGCATAACGACAGGCCAGTTCTTCCAGACGTCCCAGGCTGGCGCCGGGCTTGGTCAGATTGTCCAGACGTTCCTGGTAATGCTGATGGAGTTCCGGGTCAATTTCGCTTATCTGGTAAGGGCTCACCTTCATGGATTCCTTAGGATTCAGGCCCTTTTCCCGCTGGGAACGTTTTTGTTTCCGCCGGTGCTCTTCTTCTGAGGGGGTCATGGCTACCTCCACCGGTACTGGATTCCCCCACGAAACAGGGCTCCCGGAGTGGTGAATCCATCCTCGAAGTATTCGTCGTCGAGCAGGTTCTCCCCCTTGACATAAATCTCCACGCTCGATTCATCGCTGATCGGAATCGTATATCCGACGCTGGCATTGACACGCTGATACCCTTCAAAGGGAAACAGCACCTGTCTGAAGAAGCGGGGTGAAAACAAACCTTCGGTGTAGCCGCTGATTCCCACATACTGGAGATTGAAATTCCAGGCCTGTCTCCGGTAGTTGAATCCGGCAGTCCAGTGATGGGTGGGGATTCCCTCTTCGGCACGTGCCAAACCGGCTTCAGCCACCGTGTTATCGGACCGCAGCAGGGCGGAAGAAGGCACGAAATCGGCATTGGTGTAGGTGTAGCCAAGGTTCAAGTCCAGTCCCGGCAGCGGCACTGCCTGGGCGGAAAGCTCGATTCCCCGGGATAACCCTCCCTTGGCATTTTCCTGCTGAAACAGGCTCCGGGAGACGATGATCTCCTGCAGTCGGTTGTAAAAATAGGTGGCCCCCAGCCTGAGATGATCGTCGATCAGGAACTGATCGATCCCCACGTCCAGGCTCAACGACCGTTCCGGGCGCAGCAGCGGATTCCCGACCCGAAGCCTTCCCAGAATGGATTCGAAATCGGCGAAGCGCTCGGAAAGAGAGGGCGCGCGAAACCCGTTGGCCGCCTCGGCCCGCAGCTTGGTTCCCTGATCCGGAAACAGGTATGACAGAGAGACCCCGCCGGTATAGGCATCCGGCGTATCGAGTCCCTCCAGTTCGGGGGCGCTCTCCGGATTCTCCACCTCGAAGAACTGAGCCCGGAAGCTGGCGGTCAACTCAAGCCGTCTGTCCAGCATCGAGATATGCTCCTGGACGAACCAGGCGGTACTGCTTTGCCGGTCCGTGGTCGGTCCGTTTTCGATACTGAAGCCCTTCGAAACAAAAGCACTGGTGCGAGATTCCCGCTCGTGTTCCAGGCCGAACATGAGCAGATTGTGCCGGCCCAGGGCGACATGGTGCTGAGCCCCAATCACATCGATGGTTCCATCGATGAGCGAGCTCTCAAAAGGGAACTCAAAGACACCCAGTTGCGACAGGAGCGGGTCGAGGGTGGGACCATCGGAGAAGTCTCGATGGGTATCGGTGTTCTGGTAGTAGACCGAATAACTCCAATCATTACTGGGCCGGTGATCCCAGCTGATGATCCCCGTAAACAACCTGGCCTCGCGCTGGCTGTCCGGTTCATTGAGGTCCGAAACAAACCCGGTGACCGGGCCGTCGCCGGTTTCAAAATCCAGTTCGCTGCCCTCCGGTCCGATCGGAAAGGGAGATTCGTTGAGATCGAGTCTCGGGGTATGAATAAAATGGAGCATTCCGGAGATTCTGATATCCGGGTGCAGATCAAATTCCAGCAGACTGCTCAAAGAGGTATTGCGGTACACATCGAGGCCGTCCAGCCCGTCGTTCACGTCCGTCCTGACGGCACCCGCACTGTAACGAAATCTTCCCAGGTCGCCCTGTGAATGCACCGTCTCGCGAAAGGTGCCGAGGGCCCCTCCTTCAAAACCGATCTTGAGACCGGGCCGCCCCTTTCCGAAGTCAGGAACCAGGTTGATCACACCGGCATTGCCGGAGGTTCCGTAAAGGTGACTGCTGGCGCCGGAGGTGAGTTCGATTCTGCTGATATTGGTCAGCATCATCTCTTCGAAAAAACCGGTGATGTCGCCCCGGAATCCACCGGCATCGCGGATGCGGTGGCCGTTGAACAGCAACCCGGTGTCGGTGTCTCTCATGCCTCGAAAGCGGATGGTGGTGAAGCTTCCCGGTCCACCCAAACGTTGAATGCGAAGTCCCGGCTGGGTGAGAAGCGCCTCTCCCAGGTAGACTTCGCGCGCTGACTCGAGCTGCTCTCCTTCGATGATCCCAAAACTGCGGGAAGATCGGGCAGCCAGCTGTGGTTTACCGGTTGCGGTCACCAGGATCTCATCCGCCAAACCATCCACTCCAAGCACCAAATCTACCTCACCTTCCTCAGGGCCCAGCTCCACCTCGGAAACGAGAGATTGAAATCCCGGCGATGCGGCCTTCAGTAGATAGGCACCCTGGCGACGATCGGTAAACAGTACCCGGCCGGAGTCGTCGGTGACGCCGGGCCAGTGCCGGGCTGTGAACTGGTCGATCAGCGTGACTGACACACCGGGAATAACGGCCCCGCTCGAATCGAGCACCCGTACGGACAGCTGCTCGGCCTCGAGTAAGGAACCCGCGATTGAAGTGATGAAAACGAAAACCAGTGAGAGTAACAGGCGGTTCATGATCCCTCCTTACTTCCCCTTCGGAAGCAGTGTGAGGCACAATCAGATCGGTCTCCTGGCTCGCAGGTACCAGCCTACTCTCCACGCCTTCCCATCCCACCAATTGGACGGTGACTTGATTGTGGATTTCGTCCCTGCTCACAGTAGCGAGGGCTGCGTCGGTTCTTCACCGAACTTCCCGTGCATCCGACTGTGGCTCGAATTAATGTTAAGCAGTTCGAGGATAAGCGATCATTTTTGAAAGTGTCAAGAGGAAAACCGAGAGTTGAGCATTTTCACGGTGGGAGTGCCCTCGCTGAACTCGATCCAGTTCATGCCCAGATGATCCTGTTCGATCCGAAAGAGATTGTTGTCCGGAATCTCCAGAAACTCTGCCAGTAGAATTCGATTGGTCCCGCCGTGAGCAATGACCATGGCACGGTCCCAGGGGTGGCTCCAGATCTCCTTCCATCCAGCCAGAACTCGCTGCTTTATCCGGCTCAGGCTCTCTCCACCCGGGATGGCTCCCTCCCAGTTTTCCAGATAGTCCCGGGAGTCCTCCGGATAGTTTTTCTCGACCTCTTCCCAGCTGAGTCCCTCCCAGTTTCCCATGTTCCGTTCCCTGAGATCGGCCATCAGCCGAGGCTCCAGGGCCCAGCGCTCGGACTGCTGGACTCCCTGAGATGAGAGGGGAACATCGGTGTGCCCGACAAAGGTCTCCTCCCTCCCGATATGAGCGTGGCGCAACAGATAGAGCACCCGCTTCAAAGCTGAATCCTGGTGTGAATCACGACCACCGACAGATAGACGGACAGTTCGACCAGCTGGATGGCCGCGCCGTGACAGTCTCCCGTGACTCCCCCGATTCTTCGAAAACAATAAAGGCCGAAAATACCCACCACCAGAGCCGCCACCAGAAAAATCGGCAGGAAGCTCCAGTGGTACAAAAAGGTGCCGAGCAGCAAGGTGAAGAGGGTGGCCAAAAAAATCGGGAGCGGTCGCAGTTGAGCCGAAAAACCGCTTCCCAGTCCCTCGGAACGAGCCCGGGGGAGGGCCCAGGCCAGGGGCAGTACCGACCATCGACTCAGTACCTGAGCCATCACCAGTGCTAGGGCAAAATCCCAGTCGACCAACGGCATCAGCGAGATCACCTTGAGGGACACCACAAATCCGAGGGCCAGGACCCCGAAGGTTCCGATGTGACTATCGCGCATGATTTCCAGCACCTGGTCGCGGGAGTACCCGCCGTCGAAACCATCGGCACAATCAGCCAGGCCGTCCTCATTAAGGCCCCCGGTTATCAGCGCCAGTCCCATGAACACAGCTACCACGACTGCCGCCTGAGGCAGGATCAGCGAAAGCGCCAGATAAAGAGCGGCACCCGCCAGCCCCAGCAGAAAACCCACCACCGGATAAATGGCGACGGCACGACGATGCTTCGCCTGGGAAACTCCCGGCTGGACAGGTACAGGAATCCGGGTTAAGAATTGACCCTCGACTCTGAAATGAAAAACCGGATTGAAAGCCATCGAAAGCGTAGAGATCCGCAGTGGACAACCATCGAAGAGCCCCTGGATCTGCTAACCTGCTTGAAGAAGTGCAAAGGCCAATTTGATCTGGCCTTGATTGACTGCCTGACCCTCTGGATCTCCAATCTGATGGGAGCCGAGTTGACGAATCAGGAGATCGCAGCCAGAGTCGATGCCCTGTCGCACCTTGTGCACCAGACCCCGATCACCCTGATCCTGGTCACCAATGAGGTGGGCGCGGGGGTGGTTCCGGAATACCCATCTGGCCGGCGATTTCGCGACCTGGTCGGGCAAACCAATTCAAACCTGGCAGCAGCAGCCGATTCCGTTTTCTGGATGGTATCGGGCATCCCCGTGTCGGTTAAGTAGCTGGTTTTTTTGAGTGCTTGGATTCTGAATGAGAATGGAATAAATTGGCGGATCATGAATAAACCATCACAGGACAGCCAGGGGCTAGCCGGCAAAATCGACCATACCCTCCTGAAACCTGAGGCAACCGAAGAGGACATTGTAAAACTTTGCCAGGAGGCGATGGAGTATGATTTTGGTACCGTCTTCGTCCACCCCTGCCGAGCCCCACTGGCGATTTCGACCTTGACGCCTTCGCTGGTACGGGTCGGGTCGGTCGCGGGCTTCCCATTCGGAGCCAACCTGACGAAACTGAAGGTAGGCGAAGCGATGAGCCTTGTGGCGGAAGGCGTCGATGAGATTGACATGGTGATGAATATCGGATGGCTGATGGAGGGAAATTTCCAAGGGGTGGAAAAAGACCTCAAAGCGGTTCGATCAGCGATAGGAGAGACCATCGTACTGAAGGTCATCATCGAATCTGCCGTGCTACCGGTTCCCCTCAAGCGTCAGGCTGCCGAACTGGTGGTGGCAGCGGGTGCCGACTTCGTGAAAACTTCGACGGGCATGCATCCAGCTGGAGGGGCCAGCATCGAGGATGTGCAACTCTTGAAAGAAGTGGTTCAAGATCAGATCCAGGTCAAGGCCGCCGGAGGAATCCGCAACGCTAAACAGGCCCTGGCCATGATTCAGGCGGGTGCCGATCGAATCGGCACCAGTTCAGGGGTCGAGATCTTGGGGGGGGCTATCTTAGCCTAGGAATGGACTTAAATACCCTAAATAAAGTATTGTCTAGTCCTTTTTAATCCGCAAACAGCGGATTGTTAGACTAAAATAGTCCTATTATCTAAAAAAGAGAATTCGGAAAGCCGCTACAAGAGCAAGCCATCTGACCGAAGCAGTCAGTTCCAGCAGCCTGTTGCTGTGGGCGCACTGAGTGCGCCCACAGCAAGGACTGGGATACCAAGAAAGGTACATGGCGGATGGTTTCTAGCCGGGGCGCACCGAGTGTGCGCCCTATTCATGCCATCGATAAAAATTGTCTTGTGGGCGTACTCAGTACGCCCCTACATTTCCATCTATGTTCAGGAGGTAACTCCGGGAGTGTGGGAGGCGCCCCGACAACTGGTCTTCGACCAGCGCGTTTCACGCTTCAGGTTCCACGTTTCATGAAAGGAAGAACGAAGTCCCGCGCCGATTCCGGAAGGCCGCTCAAGCCCGACTTTCTCACACCAGGTCGTCACGAAGCGGCGTCAGGGCCG
>JAPYTY010000056.1 GCA_029942065.1 Acidobacteriota bacterium
ACCCTGTTCTGCCGCTGGTGATTGGTGTAATATTTTCTTTTGCCAGTGGGTACTTATGCATCCGCTATTTTCTGAAATTTTTACAGACACGTACCTATCGACCCTTCGTCGTCTATCGTTTGGTGCTTGCTGCCTTTATCTTGCTGCTGCTGGTTCTGGATCTTTAGTCTTCGGCGTACAGGAAGCGGACCAGGAACTGGAAGATGCTCCTCCTGCACGTCAGAATGCAATTCTTCGGGATCACTTCCGCAAGCAGTTCGGCAAGATGGTGTCTTTCCATAACCCTCGTGACCGATTGGGAAGTAATCCCTTTGTCGAGGGTTATATCGATCGACAGATCGACCACTTCCTCTCCGACCTTCAGCAAAAGCTGTCGACGATCCGATCCCAGCTAGCCCAGGTTGAGGCGAGTCGATCGACGATTCTCGAGACGGCTTCACTGGACGATCAACGGCGGGCTCGTCGTGATTGGAAACAATCTCTGAAGGGGGTCGAGAGGTCTTCAGGGGATGTCTGGACGACGCTGCGCTACCTGTTGACCGGCCTGGAAGATAGGGACAAGTTCAAGCCCCGGTTGAGTGCCATAGACAGGGGGACAGGCTTTCAGCGACAGGTCGAGTTCATGGGTGAGGAGACCGCCCAGGCCGAGAGAAAAATTTGGCATTATTTTTTTGAATCCGGCAGCATTGTTCATGCGGAGGACCTCACGGGAGAGAACATGCTGATACACCTTTTTCACGTGCGGCAAATGGCTAAGGAACTCAAAGATGAGAAATTCTAGGGACCACAGACCACAGACCACAGACCACAGACAGGAGATTGTGATCGCTGGCCTGTGACAAGAAATCCGAAATCCTAAATCTGAAACTAAGCCGTTTTCGTGAGTGTGGGAAGCGCCTCGGCCGCTGGTCTTCGACCAGCGTGTTTCACGTTCCAGATTCCACGTTTCACGAAAAGAAGAAGGGTGTCCCGAGCCGATTCTGGCCGATTGCACAAAAGCACGAAGGCAAGCCCGCTAAGCGGTAGTCGCCCTTACGCTTCTGTCTTCTCTCTTCTGTCTTCTGTCTTCTTCTTCATCCCTCGCGAGGCGAAGAGCAGCTTGTAAAGGACGCTGTCGATGATGGCCTTCCAACTGGCCTCCATGAGATTGGGGGAAACCCCGATGGTGGTCCAGCTCTGGTGCCCGTCACGGGATTCGATCAGGACCCGAACCTTGGCGGCTGTTCCATGTCGAGCGTCCAGTACACGAACCTTGTAATCCACCAGGTGAATTTCTTCGATCTTAGGATAGAAACGGACCAGGGCCTTTTTGACGGCGCGATCCAGCGCATGAACCGGGCCATCTCCCTCCGCGACGGTGTGCTCTTCGACGCCGCCAACATTGACCTTCACGGAGGCCTCGCTGATGAATTGGCCTGCGTGACTCTGGTCCACCACGACTCGGAAGGCCTGGAAGTCAAAGGGTTTCTCGTGGTGTTTCCCGAAGTGGTAAAGGAGAAGCTTCAGCGACCCATCAGCGCCTTCGAACTGATAACCTTCATACTCCAGGGCTTTAATGTGTTCGACCAGACTCTGGAGGTCCAGGTCGTCCGGATCCAGGTCCCCGAACTCCCGAATTTTGTACAGCAGGTTGCTTTTTCCCGAGAGATCCGAAACCAGGACGCGTCTCGAGTTGCCCACGCTTTCCGGATCAAGGTGTTCATAGGTTTTGGGGTCCTTATTGATCCCACTGACATGAATTCCACCTTTGTGGGCGAAAGCGCTTTTTCCCACGAACGGTAGATTGTTGGGGAGGACCATGTTCGCCGTCTCACTCACGAAGTAGGCCAGGGAAGTGAGGCCCTTCAAGTTTTCCTCCCCAATGGTTTCCTTGGCCAGCTTCAATTCAAGTGCCGGAACGATGGAGCAAAGATTGGCATTGCCGCAACGCTCACCGTATCCATTGATGGTTCCCTGAACCATGTGGGCACCTTCTTCCACGGCCACAAGTGAGTTAGCCACGCCCACTTCACAATCATTATGGGTATGAATCCCCAGGTAGGGAAATTCAGGGCTCAAAAGGCGCGTCAGAGGGCCTACGGTGGAGGGGAGGTTTCCGCCGTTGGTGTCACACAGTACAACCCAGTCCGCTCCTGCATCTCGAGCGGTTCGAAGTACGGCCTTGGCGTATTTGGGGTTGGCCGCATAGCCGTCAAAGAAGTGTTCGGCGTCAAAAATCACTTCCTTATCTCGCTCCTTGAGATAGGCAACGCTGTCTTTTACCATCTTAAGGTTTTCTTCCAGAGTCGTGCCGAGAGCCAGCTCCACATGGAAGTCCCAGCTCTTGCCCACCAGGGTGACGACAGGCGTTTCCGCATCCAGCAAGGCAGCGATGTTGGGGTCCTCCTCGACGGTGTTCCTGTAATGACGAGTGGCTCCAAAGGCTGCAATCCTGCTGTTTTTCCAGGGTAGTGTTTTGGCACGAGCAAAGAATTCGACATCCTTTTGATTGGAGCCTGGCCAGCCTCCCTCGATGTAATGAATGCCGATTTCATCCAGCTTTTCAGCGATGTGGATTTTGTCGGCAACGCTGAGTGAGATGTTTTCTCCCTGGGTTCCGTCCCGCAACGTACAGTCGTAGATGAAGACCTGCTTGCTTTCGCTCATGAATCACCTTAGCTTGAACCGGTCAGTCGGTTTTGCCTTAGGATTATTTTGGTTTTTGACCACCGAAAGCACCTTTTTGCTTTCCGGCCTTGCCGCGTCCAAGGGTCAGTTCGCCCGTTCGGTGGATTTCTCTGATGCCATAAGCTCGTACATTTTCCAGGAATGCATCAATTTTCCCCGATTGGCCGGTAAGTTCAAAGATGCAATTCCGAGGAGAAATATCGATAACCCGGGCACGGAAAACCTCGGAGAGGGCCAGCAATTCGGCCCGGTTCTCCTCACTGACCTGGACCCGAACCAGGGCCATTTCCCGGATCAGCTGCGTGCCAGAATCAAAGGGAGTCACCTTGATCACATCGACCAACTTGTTGAGTTGTTTGACCACTTGTTCCGTTCCCTTGAGATCGGTTCGTGTGGTCAGCGTGATCCGAGAGGCGTCAGAATCCAGGGCAGGGGCCACATTGAGACTTTCAATGTTGTATCCCCTTTGACTGAACAGTCCTACCACCCGGGAGAGTACCCCCGTTCTGTTTTCAACCAACAATGAGATGACCTGTCCCATTTGTGCCTCTGCTTTCTGGTTTCCAGTTCAACTGAAGTCGAACCGTCCACATTCAAAAATATTTCCCAATGGCTCCATGGAGAACGCCCGTCAAGAACTGGGGATTTGATTCGGTTCTTTACGGAGCAGTTGGGGGTTCAACCCGAAATGGGTACCTTCCGTACAGAACTGGAGAGAACAATCATGTCGCAAATAATGATGCCGCTGGGTTGAGAGGGAACTGAGACGCTTTTTCGGGCTGAAAGTTTCCGGTCTTGAGCTAAACGACTGTTCATATGCAACCTCGCAACAATCATAAAGCATAAGAAATCAATCCCTTTGAAGTCAAGGGGTGCGGGAGTGCTGGTCTGCGACCAGCACGTTCCAAGTTCCAGGTTCCACGTTCCACGTTTCCGGAGAGTGGGAGGCGCCTCAGTGCGCCGTTTCCGGCAGTCTGTTGTAGCGCATTCCTAGCTGTGTTGGCTGAGATTGGAAAGACAAGACAGAGAAACAAATCTCTGCTCTGTGTCTCTGTGGTGAAATTCTTCCAGGCCCTACTCGGTTTCCATGAAGAAGTAGCCCACCAGATGCTGAATCAGAAAATGGCCTTCCTCAATGTGACCCATGTGTGAGGATTCGACGAAGATAGGGTGACGTGCCATTTCCCCGAGTTCTCCACCCGGACGACCCGTGACGCCTACCGTGATGAGTTCATTGTCATTGGCCCACTCGACAGCCTTCAGAATGTTCGAGGAGTTTCCACTGCCACTGAAGGCCACCAGAAGGTCCTCGGGTTGGGCGTAGTTCTTGAGCTGCTCGATGAAAATCTCGGAGTAGTCCGTGTCATTGGCCAGGGCCGTGATCCAGGAAATGTTGTCGGTAAGGGCCAGGACCCGAAAGCGTTTCTCCCGTCCCCAGGAGGCACCTTTGCCCAGGTCATTGGCCAGATGCGAGGCGGTGGCGGCACTCCCGCCGTTGCCACACAGGAAAATTTGGCGATTATCTTTTCGAGCGGCCGCCAGAAGGTCGATCAAATGCGCGACATCCTCGTCGGCGATTTTTTGCATGATCTGGACACTGTTTTGCTTGTAGGATTTGAGGTAATGGATCGAATTTTTGCGGCTGATCTGCTTGCTCATAATGTACCGGCCTCCTGACTGATGCAGCTTGACGACTCTACCCGAGCATACTGTCTGACAGGTCTATTATACTCATCCGGTGGATACTGGAAGGTTGAGGCCGGGTGGATGATCTTCCTGTTTTCTTCTTCGGTTTCCGGTACCCGTATTGAAAACAGGAGAGAAGGCCCATGAGTGACGTGGTTGCGGAGATGGAAAAGGGTGCCAATTAAAAGATCGTCTTCAGTCTCAGCGAGTTCAAGGGTAAGAACGATGCGGATGTTCGCATCGACTACAAGGACGGTGAGGGAGGGTGGAAGCCCACCCAAATTAAGTTGTGACGATGGAGTTGAATTGATTTTCGGATTTCAAATGGCATGTGAGCCCTCTTGAAGCTTTTCTCGCCTCCCAAGGACTTCTGAACGATTCCTCCAGCCCGGACACCGGGTTTCAAGTGAAAGGAGCATTCATGACAGACATAATCTTCAAAGACAACGGTCCGATCCTGGTAACCGGAGAATTCATCTTGAAGGACACCGAGAACGGGGAATTTGATGTAGCCGGCCGCACCACGATTGGTCTGTGCCGCTGCGGAGCCTCCGAGAACAAGCCGTTTTGCGACGGAGCCCACAAACGCTGTGACTTCGAATCGGCAGTGAAGGCCCGCCAGCTGGCCCCTCCGGCGAAATAACCTCGAGGAAACCCGCTCGAGGTCAGGAAAGGGGGCTGGATGGAAGGTCGTATAAGAAATATTATGTCAAGTATTTCTTCTGGTCCAATACTGCCCCCTGGCCCTTGAAACCCCTGCCCTGAGGGCTTACCGCCTCACGAGCGTGCTGTCGCGCCTTTGTGTTACCGTGCTTTCGGTCGGATTCGGCGCCTGAGGCGCCTCCCTCGTTCCGGAAGGCCGCCCACAGAGCGGTCTCTACAACAAACTTGCTATCGGCGTACAACGCCCTCTTAACATCACAGTCCTTGCTGCGGGCGCAAGCATTGCGCCCCTACACCAGGCGGTCAGACCTCGCTACCTGTTTCGGATGAGGGCCTTCGAAAGGGAAAATGAAATTCCCATGGAACCTTAACTGATTGATTTAAAACTGCTTCAAACAACCGGAAAGAAGTTCTGTGTCCCCCTGCTACATCTTGTATTTTCCGAGATCCTCGGGATTGAGTTCCTCCAGCCATTTCTTGACATCCTCGGGGTCCAGATTCTCCTGATCCAGCCGGAGATTACTGCTGTTGTTGATCACGTCCTGGGTCACGAAAATGGGTGCGTCCGTACGCAGTGCCAGTGCGATGGCATCGCTTGGACGGGAGTCGATGGTCACCCGGTCCCCTTCCATATCCAGAAAAATGGTGGCGAAGAAGGTATTTTCCTGAAGGTCCGTCACCACGATTTTTTCAACAGTGGCGTTCAGGTGCAGCAGGATATTCTTGAGCAAATCATGGGTCATGGGACGAGGGGTGTCGATTCGTTCGATTTGCAGGGCAATGGCATTGGCTTCAAAGATCCCCACCCAGATGGGCAACAGGGTATTTTTTTCGATTCCCTGCAGGATGACAATTGGAGAATTGGTGATGGGATCCATCATTAATCCCTTGATCTTGAATTCGCGTTCCATGATTCCTCCTAAGGGCAACTGTGCTGAAACCGTTCGACCCTCTGCCCGTTCAGGCTGTTGGGTCCGACCTTGGTGATATCCACCCCAATGAAGGTTCCGGGACTTTCGTTTCCGGGGTAGTTAACGATTTTATTGGATGTGGTCCGGCCAAAGCGCTGGACCTTGTCGCGGGCCATTCCCTCGACCAGGACCTCAAAGTTCTGCCCCAGGTACTTTTCACCGTGAATCTTTAGCTGAATCTCCCGCTGCAGGGACTGAAGAGCCATCAGGCGCTGCGTCTTCTCCTGTTCAGGGACGTCATCCTCCCAGCTGTGAGCCTGGGTGAAGGGGCGGGGAGAATACTTGAAGGAAAACATCGATTCAAACTGGACTTCCTCGACCAAGGAGAGCGTCTGCTCGAAGTCCTGCGAAGTCTCGCCGGGAAAACCCACGATGATATCGGTGGAGAGGGCCATGTCACGGCCGCAATTCCGGAAACGATCCACCAGCTCGAGGTACTCTTCCCTGCTGTGCTGGCGGAGCATGCGCTTCAGGACTGCCGTGGAGCCGGATTGAAGTGGAAGGTGAACCTGGTTACAGATATTGTTCATCTCGGCCATCACGGCCAGGGTGTTCTCTTGAAACTCCCGCGGATGGGGTGAGGTGAAGCGAAGCCTTTGGACTCCCGGGATGCGGGCGGCCTGTTCCAGCAGTTCTGCGAAGCGAAATCTGGGATTGTCGGGGTCCCGGTAGCTGTTGACCGTCTGGCCCAGAAGGAGTACTTCGACATAGCCTTGATTCACCGATCGCCGTATTTCTTCCAGGATCAGGTGACCCGGCCGATTTCTCTCCTTGCCCCGGGTGTGAGGCACGATGCAGAAGCTGCAATGCTTGTTGCAGCCCTCCATGATGGTGATATTGGCTCGAAATGAACTCTGACGGGCCACCTCAGGAAACTCCACGGGACTGGGGCCGGGAAGAAACCGGGTGGATACCCGAGGGCCAGGGCGGTGGCTTTCCTGAATCTCATCCAGCAAATCCGGAAGAGCGTGAACCATGTGGGTTCCCACTACCAGGTCGACGAAAGGAGCTTTTTTCACCACATCCTCACCTTCCTGCTGGGCCACGCACCCGACCACGCCGATCAGGAAGTCGGGATGAGCGCCCTTCCTTTTTTTGACCTCGCCCAGACGGCTGTACACCTTTTGGGCGGCTTTTTCGCGTACGCTGCAGGTATTGAGTAGAAAAAGGTCCGCTTCTTCAGCCGACCCAACCTCCACCATGCCTCGCTGAGCCAGCAGCCCGGCAATCTTTTCCGAGTCGTGCAGGTTCATCTGGCAGCCGAAAGTTTCGATGAAAAAGCTCTGAACGTTCATCTTCAATCATTCTATCCAACTTGGCTTTTGAATAGAAGCAGGAGAAGCGTGCTTTGCACGCGGAGAAACTCCTCGCTGCCGCTCGGAGTGGAGAAACGCGTCGCTTATGCTCCGCGTGGAGAACAGTCCGGCTTTGACTTTCGGACTGGTTTCGAATTCAGGACTTCGGATTTCGGATTTTCTGTCAGATGGCAAAGACCACACTATCCGGTTCAGGGTTCAGGGGTTTCCCTTCTCCAGTAACTCCGCGGCATGAGCCTGAGTGGTCACGGTCATCGAGGGCCCTCCCATCATCCTGGCAATCTCCTCGACCCGGTCCTCTTGCTGAAGGCGGGTGATTGAAACGATGGTGCGCTGTCCACTTTTCTTTTTACCCACATGGAAATGCTGGGAGGCAAAGGAAGCTATTTGGGGGAGGTGCGTCACACAGAAAACCTGATGGTTGGCGGCCAAACGGGCCAGGCGTTCTCCGATGGAAGAGGCGACGCGTCCCCCGGTGCCGGCATCCACCTCATCGAAGACCAGGGTCTTGGGGTAACCCTCCACGGTCAAGATGGATTTCAGGGCCAGGATGGTGCGCGACAGTTCCCCACCGGATGCGATTTTGGCTATCGGCTGGGGTTCTTCTCCCGGATTGGCGCTGATCAGAAATTCAATTCGGTCCATTCCCTTCTCGAAGCAGTGATCCTCCTCGGTGGTCAGCTGAATGGTGAATAGAGCGCTTTCCATGTTCAGATCCGCCAGTTCCCTTTCGACTTGCCGACCGAGCTTCTTGGCGCCGCGCTGCCTTCTCCGGGACAGGCGTTGGGCCAGGTCAAGATACTTCGCGGCCAGATCTTCTTCTTCCTTTTTCAGTTCTTCGATTCGGCTTTCCCGTTCCGCCAGTTCGTCCACTTCCTGCTGGATGGTTTCCAGAAAAAGCAAAATCTTGTCGACCGAATCACCATAGCGGCGCCGGGCCTTGCCAATTTCCGCCAACCTCTCCTCCACTGCCTCCAGGCGAGCCGGGTCGAAATCAATGTCGTTGATATAGTCCCGCAACTGGAAGGCAATTTCCTCGAGTCGGAATTTCAACTCGCGCAACTTAACCGTCAGCGACTCCTGGGCCGGATCCAGTGCCGCGAGCTCCTCCAGATCTTTCTCCACGCCATGCAGCAGACTCAAAGAGGAGCGCTCTTCCTCGTACAACGCTCGATAGGCCTGCTGTGAGGATTGAGCACGCTTTTCAGCACTCCCCAGCAGGCGTCGCTCCTCCTCCAGTTCGACGTCCAGGCCGGGTCGCAGTTGCAGCTTGCGGATATCGGCAATCTGAAACTCCAGGGTATCGAGTCGTTGCAGTTTCTTCTGCTCGGTGGCCTCGATTTTACCGATTTCCGATCGGACGCCGGAAAGTTGATGAAAGGTTGTGGCGACTCGCTCCAGCTGACTGGCGTTGTCACAGTAGACATCTAGAAACTGAAGCTGGACCGAGGGGTCCAGCAGGTGTTGCTGTTCATGCTGACCATGGATGTCGGCGAGCAGGACACCGATCTCGGCAAGAGTCCCCAGCGGGATCAGAACATTATTGATGAAGACCTTGTTACTACCGGAACTCGTGATCTCACGGCGCACGATGAGTTCCTCGTTTTCGACCGTGATTTCGGCCTGTTCCAGGCGGGAGGCTGCCGGGTGTTGAGGGGGCAGATGGAAAATCCCCTCTACCCGGGCCTTTTCAAAGCCTTTCCGAACCATCTCCTGAGAGGCCCGTTCTCCCACCAGCAGGCCCACCGCATCCACCAGAATTGACTTCCCCGATCCCGTTTCGCCCGTGATCACATTGAACCCCGGACGGAACTCCACCTCCAGTTGATCGATCAGAGCAAAGTTTTCAATCGCCAGGAATTTCAGCATGTCGAGCACCTGACTCCAAGCTTCCGCCCGACCGCTGACCCGATGAAATTTGAACCCACGTTGATTTTCTCCGTTGTGAGTTCGAATTCTACAGGAGGCCGGTGTCTTCGCCGGCTGAAAGGAGTGGCAACCGGGGTTGCAGTCGCGGTTACTGGGCAGTTATGCGCTTTGGGTGTTTTGAGATTCCCGTCAGGGAGTGGCGGCCACCGTCTCCATGGCCGAATCCGTCAGTCGGAAAAGGGTCCATTCCTCCAGAGCGGTTGCGCCGAGTTCTTGATAGAAGCCGATCGCGGGATCATTCCAGTCCAGGACGGCAAACTCCAGACGACCACAGTTGTGCTTGACGGCCAACCGGGCCACTTCCATCAGCAGAGCGCGGCCAATTCCCTTCCCTCTCAAGGCCGGACGAACGTAAAGGTCCTCCAGATAAAGTCCGGGCTGGGCCCGGAAGGTCGAGTAGTTGAAAAAATAGACGGCAAATCCAGCCGGCGCCTCCTCGTATTCGGCAATCAGGACGTGGGCCGCTGCATCATTGGAAAAGAGCGTTTTCCGGAGTTTTTCTTCGCTGGCGGTCACCTGATGAGACAGTTTCTCGTAGGCGGCCAGTTCCTGGATAAAGGAGAGGATCAGGGGAATGTCCTGGATCTCAGCACTTCGAATCACCCTTTTGGGGGCCAACTCGGAACTTTCCATGGTTTTCTTCCTCTTAGTTTCTTAGTGGCAAGTTTTGACAGGCCGTTTGGGTAGTCTTGAGCCGGTAATTTTCTATTTGTCGGGCAAATGGTATATGAGGCTCCTGTCAGGTACAATCGAGGGCACGAAATGAATCAAACGTCATGTTATTTTTAGCTCAGGGCAGTTTTGGCAGCCTGGGATCCCTGGTGCTCAACAGCGGCCCGATAGCCCAGGCGGTGCTGGTTGTTTTGCTGGTGTTCTCGGTCGTTTCCTGGGCTATCATCGTGAAAAAATTGCGTCTCTACCGGGAAGTGAACGACCAATCCGTTGAGTTTTAC
>JAPYTY010000057.1 GCA_029942065.1 Acidobacteriota bacterium
CCTAAATCGAAAATCCTAACATTCAACCTGGACTCGTTTTAGGGGGCAAGGTCAGCACCCTCCAAAATTCATGTATTGTGCCTGTAATGAAGAGGTGATAGCCTTGCCAAGAGCAATCCAGCACACAATTTGGTAGGGGGTGCCTAGTGGTACAGAACTTTAGAACGTATGTCCTGGCAGGCATGTCAGTCTTGATGTTCATGCCTTCAGGATTGTTTGCCCAAATGACCTTTAAGAAAGTGGAACTCAGAACTAATTATGGTAGGGCAGAAGAAGGAAAGAAGGGGAAACTGATCGTTGATGGAAATTCCATTCGTTTCGTACATGACAAGAATGAACGAGATGAGTATTTCTCAATCCCCAGTAAAACTGTAACCGACTTGTTTTATAGTCGAGTCTCTGGAAGGCGCATCAAAACGGCCATTTTTCTTACTGGTCCACTCGGGCTTTTCTTGAAGGGCAAGAAACACTATATGACGCTCTCTTTCAACGATGGAGGGGACATTATAGGTGCTGTGGAGTTCAAGCTGGACAAGAAAAACTACCGTGGCGTGTTAAGAGCAATCGAACAAGTAGCTGGAGTTGAATTGGTGTTTGACCAAGAAGGCATCAAGGATGAGAAGGAAACCGTTGCCAGTAGAAGTGGCGGTGCGTCCAACGATGCCATACTTGGAATTAGTTCCGATCCTGCAGGTGCAGAAATAGAGATTGACGGTGCCTTTGCTGGCTCAACACCGAGAAGCAAAAGGCTCAAACCAGGTGAATACAAAGTCAAAATCACCAAGAGTGGGTATAAGTCCTGGGAGCGAAAGATCAAGATCGCAGCACAGGAAGAAATTCCGTTGATGGCAGAGTTGGAAAGAAAATAACGCCACTTCCCACCATCTTCATTCATCCTGTGATCTGTTCTAATCATCCATCCTAATACGGACACTAGTGGATCGTTCCATCTTCCTTCATGGAAGGCGTGACACTGCCCTGAAAAAGTGTCTGGAAATATTTTTTGAGATCTGGGAGTCCCACTATAGGACCCTTTCTCATGCACACGCCGCATAGAGCGATAAGCGCAGAGATAACGAGCCTCTCCCCCTCAGTCGCCTAGAACGGGACTCCTACCCCAAGTGAGGTTGTTGTTCTGGAAGGGGGTTAGGGAAGGGAACAGGGATAAGGGGCTAGGCTAGACTACTCAAACTCATTTAGCTCTTTGCATGCATCCTTGATGTTGTTCTTCAACCGCAGGGTTTCTCCTGCATAGATAACATCACCATCAATAGTGTAGACCACAATGTTTTCCCTGTATTCGTTGTGAGCCTCTATGAAGAAAACATATTGGGCTCTGGCTTGATTGACCGTGGCAATATAATTTTTGCACTCCTTCAGTTCTCTCAGGTGCTTCATGGCATCCGCCACAAAAGACTTTGCCTGGATACTTGTGGTAGATCGGCCTGTAGCACTTTTCAGCCAGTCGCTAATTGAGACTGATCCACTGCTCCTAATGGTTTCAATTGGAACGTCTGTGATGTAGATGCGTATTTTGTCAGCTGCCCAGAGGGGCTGACTCAATATGATGAACAGGGATAAAACGATTAGCTGCTTCATTGGTAGTTGTTTAGGAATTTGTCTCTATTCGGGTATCCAGGCAAATGGAACCTTTCGCACAACGCCTCTTTTCTTCCACTTGCATTTCTGACAATCCCATTCCACAGTATCGGCAACTACCTCAATTTCCGCCCATCCTTCGATGCGAGTTGGCGTTAACGAAGTGATCGCCATGGGAATTTGGGAAGAACACCAATTCATCTTGGTCTCCTTAACGACTTCCCAAAAACCACGGTGTAGGTAGGAACAGGCCTCTCTAGAGCTACTGACGCCTGTATATATGTCCCCAGTCATGTTCCCAGTCTTCTTCATTTCCATCAGGGGCATTTGGGTCCACTGTAGGGCTTCTGCTGGTAGTAACGTTTCAACGTACAGGTAATCACCATCCGTCCGAATGACTTTCGTGGAGCCCGATGTCAAAGATTTCCACCGTTTGGGAGTTTCCTCTTGTTTGAAAACGTCTACGACGTCAGCCAATTCCCCTCGCAGTTCAGTCAGCGAATAAGAACCGGTTACGTTAAGCAGTCCCCTGGCATAGTTGATAGGGATTGCAAAGTTCAGGTTTTCAGCTTCAAGCAACCCGAAGGTAACGACCCCGATTGCATTACCATCCTCATCCACCATTGGACCGCCGCTGTTTCCAGGATTGGCCGCAGCATCCGTCTGGATAGTCTTGATCCCAGGACCGACTACATTAGAGTCCTCAAACTCCCGAAGAGCGCTTACAATCCCACTAGAAATAGAATTTTCCAAACCAATTGGGTGGCCGATCAGTAGAACGGGGTCACCAACTTCAACATCGTTGGAGTTTCCTAGTTTTATGGTGGGAAGGTCAAAGCCTGGAATCTGAATGATGGCTAAGTCCCTGCGTTTATCGAAGGCCCTCACTACAAACTGATCGTAAATCTCACCCGTGGCAAGACGTACGGCTCCATGATCGAGGTTTTCGATGACATGGAGGTTTGTGACGATAGTGCCGGAAGGATCGACAATAAACCCTGAACCACCAAAAGTCTCGCCATCAATAGTCGTTCCCTTGATCGAGACGAGGCCTGGCATTATTTCTTTTGCAACTTCAGTGGCATCAAGTCCTTGAAATGAAGAAGCAAGGGTTGAAGAACTGAAAGCGAGGACAAAAAGTAGTGGGAGAATAGTGCGTTGCTTCACGTTGTTTCCCTTCTGACAGCGGAGCAACCAACCTGTTAAACAGCTGGTTGATGGTGGGTCAAGTGTAACATAGGCGATCTTCTCTATTACAGACACCAATGGAAGACGAGCCTCTCCCCCTCAGTCGACTGGAACGGGACTCCTACCCCAAGTGAGGTTTTTGTTCTGGAAGGGGTTAGGGAAGGGGACAGGGACAAGGGAGAATCTACGACTCCCGTCCGTGCTCAGCAGCCCAGATCACCTGCATCGGGTTACTCTCGTTCCTATGCAGTGGCTGGACGGAGGCTTGCTTCTTAGGGTAAGCGCCTTGCACCGTCAAACCCATATCCGCTGCCTTAAGTCGTGCGTCCCAATCGGGGTGATTATCCTTATCTGCCGCCTCCAGGGCTTCCTTGATGGCCCTTAGGCAATCCTTTGCAGGCAGTTGGACGGCTTTCATCAGGCGGTCAATCTCCCGCCGAATGGTAGGTTTTGTTAGGTTCTCACAGCCGATGACTCGGGCAGTCGCATAGGTCGTGTCGTAGGCGGCTAGGGCTGCCTGGGTGGCATTCCCGCCGTTTTTGATGAAGGCGAGAATGAATCGCTGTTGCTTCAGTTTGGGTTTTCTCATTTGTTTCCGTAACAACCATTTTAACATCTCGAAATGCCGGGTTCGACGGGCAAGGGTGTAAAGAGAACTGGCCCGAAATGACAGAAAAGTGGAAACATTTTGGAAACATCGGACATTTATGGGTGATTTCCTGAACTGGCTGAAGGGGGCTTAACTTGCTGAAGGGGGAGGCGTTGTGCTTGGTTGCGGGGGGAGGATTTGAACCTCCGACCTTTGGGTTATGAGCCCAACGAGCTACCAGACTGCTCCACCCCGCGAACGTATGCTAATGGGGTTTCCAAGGGATTGTCAAGTTTGTACCACAGGCACCAACAGGTGTCTGGATCTTACCGATAGCAGGTGTTGGTGGTTAGGTCCGATTCCCTTGGTGCGACCGTATTAGGGGTTCGAAGGATTGGCCCTACTCCTCCGACTCGGAAGCTTCCTCTTCTCCTTCGGCCTCTTCGTCTTCCTGGGCGGCTTCCTCGGAGTCCCGGGCGCAGCGGAAACCGATTCCATACTGGGCATCCCTCAGGTAGGCACTGCGTGTATAAAGGCCCATGCCTCTGCCCCTCATGGCGTACGATCCACCGCGGACACCCATGAAATCCCTTCTGAAGGACTCATCCCGGCTACCGGGATTGTCCGGATAAGGTTCCAGCTCGTTGGCCGTCCATTCCTGGGCATTGCCCATCAGGTCGTAGACTCCGAAAGGACTCTTGTCTTCGGGCATTGCACCCACTTCGATGTTGTTGTGCATCCCCAGTTCATCGGTATTGGCTTTGGCTTCCCAGACCTCGCCCCAGGGATACTTGAGTCCATCGGTTCCCCGACCTGCCTTTTCCCACTCCGCCTCGGTGGGGAGTCGCTTGCCGGCCGCCTCACAGTATGCTTTGGAGTCGTCCCAGGTGACATTCCCCACAGGGAAATCCTCTTTTCCAATGCTGTAAAAACGTCTCCAGTCGCCCGTTGGATCGTAGTCACTCTCTGTCAGAAAACGGATCCACTCGCCGTGAGTCACCTCGTACACATCGATGTAGTAGGAGGGTAAATCAACCGTGTGCTCCGGAAACTCCAGGGGAGGTGTACGGTCCAGGTCCGATCCCATGGTGAACTCACCGGCTGGAATCAGCACCATCTCACCTGGCGAGGGCTGGTCCAGCGGCACTTGGGCCATTTCATCGACGGGCTCCTCAGCCGCCTCAGAACAGCCGAGCCATACCAGGGAAGAACTGACGATCAGGAAAAATGAAAGGAAGGAGGTTTTGTCTTTCATAATGTGATTCTTATAACACTATGTGAACAAAGATCCAAGCGGGAAAACGGAATACAGGAGCCGGCAGCCGGCGGACCCGTTGTAGCGGCCGCTTACTAGCCTGACTATCTCCACACCCGCTCTACTGCATCGTCGCCATGATCCGCCCTGACTGTGTTGCATTCGTTCGGCCTCCTCAGCGTACCGTACACAGTGCGCTTCCGGGGGTCTCCTCTCATGCGCCTTGTCAGGCCGGCCCTGCCGCCACTTCGTGACGACCTGGCGTGGAGAAAGTCAGGCTTGAGCGGCCTTCGGAATCGGCACCTGAGGTGCCTTCTACACTCCGGACCTGACCTTCTTCATTCTGAATTCTGGATTCTCTCGTCGATCTCCTGGCTCCTGACTCCTTTTTTTCAGCGGCCGGTCAGCGGTCATCCTCCAGGTACTTCCCCCTCACCCAATCCAGACTCTCCTCCTTGCTGGTGAGACGACCCTCCAGCTGGAGGTCCTCGACAGCCCCCAGGATCTCGGAGAAAACGGGACCCGGCTCGAGCCCCAGATCAATCAGATCCTGTCCCTTGATCAGAGGCTCGGGACGCATTTGTTCCTGGCTGAAGTCCTTCTGTTTCTCCCGGCAAAAATCATACTGCGACAGGTTGCCGTGGCTGGCCAGACAGTCCAGGCGATGCAGTTCCAGGTGCTCGTCAAAGTTCTCCTTGCGAAGGAACCGTTTCAGAGTGCTGTCGCGCATTTCCTGAACATGGATGAAGCGCAGGTGATTTTTGACCAGATCCACCACCTGCTCGGTCGTATCGTTGGAGATGCGCAGGCGGCGGCAGATGTCCTCCGCCATTCGAGCGCCTTCCTCGACATGGCCATCAAAGCGAATCCGTTCTTTGACGGTAAAGGTGGGCGGTTTACCGATGTCGTGCATCAGAATCCCGAGCGCCAGGGTATCGGTCAATTTCCCAGCCAGCTCGAACATCAGGCAGGTATGAACAAAAACATCTCCTTCAGGATGAAACTCCGGAGGCTGCTCGACGCCATCCATGGCGACTGCCTCCGGCAGGATCTGCTGGAGAACTCCTGAATCCAGGAGCAGCTTCAGCCCGCGAGACGGATCGGATCCGGTGAGAATTTTCACGAGTTCGTCTCGGATTCTCTCCCAGCTGACCTGGGTGAGCTGGGGAGCAAATTGTTGAATTTGACGGAAGGTTTCCGCTTCGATCTCGAATCCCAGTTGACAGGCCAGCCTCAAAGCACGCAGGAGCCGCAGCTTGTCCTCCCCGAAGCGGTGATCCGGCGAACCCACGGTACGAATCAGTTTGCGCTCCAGATCTTCCTGTCCCTGGACGTAGTCGATGACTTGCTCATCGTCAGGATTCAGAAAAAGCGCATTGACGGTGAAGTCACGACGCAGGACATCGTTTTGGGCGTCCGTGAATTCAACCGATCCGGGGTGCCGACCGTCTTCGTATTGTGATTCCTTTCGGAAAGTCGTGACCTCGTAGTTGGCCGACTCCACCATCACCACGATCACCCCGAACGCCTTCCCTACGGGGAGGGTCTGGGCAAAGAGCCCCTCGACTTCGTCGGGAGAGGCGGAGGTGGCGATGTCAATCTCGGTAATGTCCTTTTCGAGGAGAAGGTCCCGGACCGCACCTCCGGCGAAGTAGGCCTCATGTTCATTTGCATGCAGTCGGTGAACGATGGTTAGAGCGCCCTTTAAAAGGAGGGGCTCAACCCTTTTTTGTAAGGACATCCGATGGTTGACGGGCTTTCTATGCTTCCAGCTTATTGAGCTGTTTGGTCCAGCTCAGGTCCGGGAAGTCGCGATTGCACCGATCACGGTAGTGCTTGAACTTCTCGATATTGCCCAGTTTGTGGTAACTCAGCGCCAGATTGGGAAGTATGATCTCGATACTGTGAAAATCATCGGAAATCTTGAGGGTCTTCTCGCCGGCTTTTACGGCCTCTTCAAATCGACCCATTCCATGGAAGTTGTTGGTCAGGTAGCTGTGAATCTCAGCCTTTTCATCCTTTTTTTCGATGGATTCCTTCAAGCCCTTTTCCACCATTTCAACGGATTTTTCGAATTCCTTCAGGCTGTAGTAGCAGTGAGCGATTTCAATATAGAGCCATGCCAGGGGCTCCGGGCTGTCTTGCAGTTCCTTGAGCTCCAGTAATTTGAGATAGGAGTCCAGGGCCATACTGAAGTCGAGCAGCCTACGGTTACAGAGCCCGATATTAAAGTAGATCTCGTCCTGGCGTTCGAAGCCCTGATCCGCTTGGAGCACCTGGGAAAAGTATTCCAGGGCCTTATCGAATTCACCCAGTTCGTAGTGGCTATAGCCGAGGCTTTCAAAGATGTAGACAATTTCAGGATCATCCCGGCTGATCAGAGTGATGGCCTCGGTGTTGAATTTCACCGCCTTGCTAAAGTCCCCCTGGACCTCATAGTTTCTGCTAATGCCGGCCAGAAGCATCCATTGAGCCTCATCGTGGAGGTGGCTCACGTATTTGGAAGCCTCCAGGCGGGACTCCAGAGAGGCATCATTTTGCTCACCATACTCGTAGAGAGATCCTAAGAAATAATGGACCAGCCCACAGATCTCGGGGTCAAAATCCTTCTTGTCGGGATGAAGCATCTCCTTTGCCCCCGTCAGGGCCAGGTAGGCTTTTTCGTCCTGGTTCATCAGAAAAAAGCAGATCCCTTCCAACCCCTGGTAGTAGGCACGGGGATTGCCTTCCGGCGCCATTTTCTCCGCCTGCTGGTAGTAGGCGACGGCCTTCTGGAAATCGTCTTCTTCGTAGTAATGGGCAGCAATTTCGTCCAGGACCTCTAACTTGTCCTGTACGTTCTGGAGGGTTGCTAGTGTCTGCTCAAGTTGTTTAACATCCATGCTGACGGAGTGGACAGTAGAGTAGCACACTCCTGGAGGGGACGTCTATTGCGGTTTTGGCTGGTTGCACTGGGTCTTTTGGGGTTGAGTTTGACCTTGATCGGTCTCCTGCAGCCCCCCGACACCTCCGAGTTTGAGCAGCTGGTTCCAGGGGACATCCTGGCCCTGGTCGTGGTGACGAGTCCACCTGCCAGTCTGGACTTTCTCGATCAAGTGCAGCTGCGGCAGTGGTTGGGTCTGGACGCTCAGGCGGTTCTCGCAAATATTCCGGTTCAGGTGCAGGGTCCGCTTGTCTCGCTTTTCGTTCACCAGGCGAAGAGCGTCTGGTTGTTTATTCATCGCCTGGCTCAACAGGAGGATGAATCATGGCGGGTTCACTTTTCCGCTTTGCTGGTTCCCCGATCTGGGGAACCCATCCAGGCGCTGGAACTGCCCATTGAGGCGGCGGTCACCAGCCTTTTCGGAGTAGACAATTTGGAAATTTCGGAAAACGAGAATGTCCGGATCTACCGGGGAGAGGAACCGGGACAGGTTCTCTATCAGGGGAGGATGCCCGAGTACCTTCTGGTTTCCAACAGTTCCGAGGGTTGGCAGAAAACCCTTCGAACCGCCACGGGAGAAGAGGAGAGTCTGTCCCGGAATCCTTCTTTTCAGAGGGTCAAGAATCACCTGGGAATCGATGAGGGGCTTTTCTTGTACTTCAGGGCCAACCGGCTTTTCCCCCTTCTTCCGGAATTTGGCTATCTGATTGGGTGGCAGGCCGGGCAGTTTTCCGAACAGTACTACGAAGTGACGGACCGCTGACAGGGGCCAGGAGAAGCGTGCTTCGCACGCAGAGAAACGCCTCGCTGATGCTCGCCGTGGAGAACGCGCTCCGCGCGTAGAGTAAGGAATAAGAGTTGAAGTTCGAATCTGTGATTTGTTTCTGATTCAGGATTTCGAATTTCGAATTTCCTGCCAAGGTGGCAGGGGTCAGGTTTCGATAATGAGCTGGCCTCCAGAGATGACGATTGACTGGATTCCATAAGGCATGGGGAAGGAGGAGGTGGGATCAATGGGAGGATCCTGGCTTTGACCCAGAGAGATCAGAAGCTCGGTTACCAGGGCGATGGGTAATTCTATTCCGCTGAGGCGAATCTTCTGGATCTGATATTTCCCGCTTCCGTCGCTCACAATGATTCGGCCTTCAATTTCCAGGGTCAGACCTCCTTCCAGGAGCGTTCCAAGCAGTCTTCCGGCCGCCGGGCCCTCCCCCAGTGGCAGTCGATCCGGATCGATAAAAATCAGGGTGAGAAAACCACCCTCCCTGAGGAGGATAGAAATACTCTGGACGGCGCTCTTTTCCTGTTGACGCAGTTCGTCCAGCAGATAGGCATTGATGTTCGGTTGGGAGAGTCAGATGCGTTACCGGGTCCGGATTATTCAGATTTTCTTTTCTTTTCTCGGGCCGACTCGTCTTTTTCGACCGTTCCAATCGACTCAAAGACATCGGCGCGGGCTTCTTTAGCGACAGTGGGAAATACATAGCGCAGCATAAGGGGCGTGATCATGGTTGTCACCAGAACCATCAGTACCATCACCGAGAAAATGTCCTGACCAATGATGCCGCGGCTGATTCCCACTCCTGCCACGATGAGCCCGACCTCGCCTCGGCTGACCATGCCGATTCCCACGCGCAGGGACTGCTTATTATCAAATCCCGTGGTACGAGCACCCAGAAAACACCCCACCACCTTGGTCAGGATCGCCATGCCGACAATGGCCAGCCCAAACCAGACTTCTCCCCCCAGTTCACGGGCGTTAGCCTGCAGACCGATGCTCACGAAAAAAATGGGCACGAAAAGAGAGTAAGTCAAAGGATGAACCTTGGCATCGATCTCCTCCTTGAACCGGGTTTGAGCAAAAAGGACCCCGGCCAGATAGGAACCGGTAATAGCGGCGAGATGAGCCATGAACTCAGCAGCCCAGGCAAAAAGGAATGCCACCACCAAAACCGCGGCCAGCAAGGCTTCGCTGGCTGGAATCTTGCAGACAAGTTCACAAAACCGTTCCAGGTAGCGGCGTCCGACCACCCAGAAGACGACAAAATAAAGCGCCATCCAGAAGATGATGGACAGGACCGTTCCAATGCCGGCCGTCTCTGCTTCCTGGGCTGCACCAACGGCCGAGAGAGCCGTGACCACACCCAGAACAACAATGCCCAGAACGTCGTCAATCACCGCCGCGCCCAGGATGGTCGTGCCCTCCTTGGACCGCAGCACCTTGAGTTCCATCAGCGTCTGGGCCGAAATGGAAACCGAGGTTGCGGTCAGGATGGTTCCCACGAAGATGGCCTCCCAGTAAAGGGGGTATCCAAAATAGGTGGTGGTCCAGATCCCTCCGGCCAGCGGGAAAAAAACTCCTCCCATGGCCGCCCAAAAGGCGATTTTTCCCACCTTCTTCATGGCCTCCAGATCGGTCTCCATACCGGCCACGAACATGAGAAGGATCACAC
>JAPYTY010000058.1 GCA_029942065.1 Acidobacteriota bacterium
GCATGCAGGTGATCAATGGCCATATTCCCGTGGAGTACGGTGATGCTTCAGGCGGGATCATCAACATCGTCCCGAAATCGGGAATCGATCTACCAATGAGCGGTCGATTGGTGTTCGGTGCCGGAAGCTTTCGCTCGGGAAAGGTTTCCTACACGCTCAGGGGCAACATCAAGCAAAAGTTCGGGTTCTTCGTCACTCAATCCTTTAGCGGTTCCTACCGACGATACCTGGATCCCGTTGACCCCGAAAATTTCAACAACCGAGGCGGCGCCGTCAGACTCAATGTACGGGGCGAATGGCATCCCACAACCATCGATTCGCTGATCTTCAACTTTTCTTTGAATGGAAGCGACTTCAGGGTGCCCAATACCATGGAACAGGAACTGGCACTCCAGCGGCAGCGACAACGACTGCGCGACAACCACGAGTCGATATCCTGGCAACATATCTGGTCTTCCGACACGGTGACCAATCTGGGCTGGTACCGCCGTTCCTTTCAATCCGAACTCATCCCCGGCCCTGCGGATGCACCTTTGTCGGCCAGTCAGTTTCGGGAGCATGTCCGGCAGGGACTCCTTATCAATCTGACCCACCTGAAAGACGGACATCTGATCAAGGTTGGAGTTGAAGGGCAGCGGGTGACACCCCGAGAATTCTTCTCCTTTTACGTTACGGATGAAGATAAAGCGGAGGAAGCGGAACTGAACCAGCTCATCCTGTCGTTCGATCAGGCGAATCCCTTTGTATTTCGCAAACGTGCGGTGCGCGGTCAAACCTCCTGGTACCTGCAGGATACCTTCTCGATTCTTGAAAATCTCACCGTCAATGCAGGTCTCCGCTTTGACCATACCGCGGTCCTGGTGTCCGATTCCCAGTTCAGTCCTCGTGTCGGGGCTGTTTATTACATCCCCCGGACTCGAACCGCGGTGCGGGGATCCTACAACCGACTTTTCATGACGCCTCAGGTGGAAAACCTGCTGCTTTCCTCATCCGAGGAGGCACGTCAACTCTCTCCCTTCATCACGCCGGAGGGCGACGGGGGAGCCGAGGTGCGGCCGGAAAGTCAACATGCTTTTGAAGTGGGATTTTCCCAGGAGATCGCCATGCTCTTTGAGCTGGATGCTGCCTATTGGTGGCGCTTTGTCAAAAATTATGCCGACCCCAATGTCTTACTTGGCACCACCGTTATCTTCCCCAACAGTGTTGCCAAGGGGGAGGCGGAGGGCCTCGATCTTCGCATCGAGGTACCCGAAAGAAAGGGTTGGTCCGGATATCTCAGCTACTCCAATTCGCGGGTCTTTCAAGTAGGTCCCATCAACGGAGGGCTCTTTCTTGAAGAAGAGGTAATTGAAATTGGAGAGGGAACGCGATTTACCCCGGATCACGATCAACGAAATGTGGGCTCATTCTCGGTGATGTACCATCACCACAAGTTCAACTTCTGGCTCGCATTTTCCGGCAGACATGAAAGTGGAACCCCGCTGGAAGTTGACGAGGATGAACTGGACGAATTGATGGAGCGCCCGGGAGCTGAGCTGGTCAATTTCAAAAGGCAGAGAGTCAAACCCCGTACCTTGTTCGACTTTTCCATCGGAAAAGAGTTGGCTGCCAGTGAGCCGGTGGTGGCCACACTACAGGTTGACATCAGGAATCTGACCAACCAGCGATTCGCCTACAACTTCGGGAACTTTTTCAGTGGAACTCACTTTGGGCCTCCACGGCAGTGGGGAGTTCAACTGACGCTGGATTTTTGAACATGGCCTACAGACAGAAGACAGAAAATGGTGAACCATGTCAGGTGGCAGAAAATTCGAAGTCCCAAATCCGAATCCAGGCCTAAAGCTAAAACCGGACGATTCTCCAGGCGCGAAGCGCCTTTCTCCACGCCGAGCTTCAGCGAGGCGTTTCTCTTGCATCTGCAGCGCGCTCATTCTCGATCCAGGCTTTTCGCCTCGATGTGAATTTCTCCCGGGACAACCCTTTCCTCAACTCTCTGCATGATCCGAAGCTTGAGGGCCTGGCGGGTCCAGGGAACCAGAAGAAACAAACCCAGGCCGTCCGTCAAGAGTCCCGGCGTGATCAGCAAGATCCCTGCAACCAGAATCAGGACCCCATCAAAGAGACTCTCGGCGGGAATTCGGCCCTCGTTGAGCTCCAAGCGGATTTGATTCAAGACGGCGAGCCCCTGATTTCTCGCCAGCAGGCCGCCGACGATCCCCGTGGTGATGACGATGGCTATGGCATCCAGGACTCCCAGATAGGTCCCCAGCCGGATCAGGAGGTAAAGTTCCACCAGAGGGGTGATAGTAAAAAGCAGAAAGAGTCTCCACAGCATGCTCCTGCGATGGTACCAGAAGGGAGGGCTGGGCCGCTGACCACAGACCACAGACAGACGATTGTGATCCAATTTCTCTTACGTTGTCTCAGGAATGTCGGAGGCGCCTCAGCGCGCCGATTCCAGAAAGGCCGCTACACGATTGGAGCTTGTAACTTGAGAGTTGAGGGCTGAAACTAGGGCAATCGCGCGAAGGCCCTTTTTGATCTGTTTAACAGTGGTGCTCTTCCTGAGCGGCGTGTTGATTCTTTTCCCGAAAGGGAGTTGAAAGGCCAAATGAACCTAACGGCATTGCCAGATGATCCATTATCGACCGAAATGGATCGTGAGTTTATCCGTCGCAGCTATGAAATCGCCCGAGGGGCGGGCGCTGATGGCGGCCGTCCCTTCGGCTCGGTGCTGGTTCACGAAGGGAAGATTATTGCGGAGTTCAAGAATATCGTGACTGAAACAGGGGATGTCACCCAGCATGCGGAAACCGGGCTGGTGGCACTGGCAACTCAGAAGTTTTCCCGGGATGTGCTGGCAGAAAGCACTCTTTACACCAGCACAGAGCCCTGTATCATGTGCTGCGGCGCCATTTACTGGGGAGGCATTTCCAGATTGGTCTACGGCACCACCTCCAGCCAGATGAGCCAATTATTGGGCAGAGAATACCTGAGCATTCCCAGCCGAGAGGTGTTTGAACGCATTCAGCCCGGCGTAGCGGTGGTGGGACCGGTTCTCGAGCAAGAGGGCTTGAAAATTCACGCCGAATACCACTGATACGGAAAGATTCCCTGGGATTGACAATATTAGCTTAATCTAATATATTATTTAGGTGAAACTAAATCACGTATTCGCGTCAATGGTCCCGGGATTCCTCCTGATCACCACTTCCCTGATGGCTCAGGCCGATTCGTCCGGGGAGCAAAGCCTGGACTTGGTCACGGATCGCCCGGATCAGACCGAATCAAGCGTTGTAGTCCCCCCGGATATTTCCAATTGGAAACAGGCTGGGGTGTTACCCGCACGGGAGAGGAGAACACCCACGAATTCCCCTCCACCTTACTTCGCATCGGGGTCATCCGTTCAGTGGAGTTGCGGGTCGGGTACAAGGGCCATGTTTGGGAGACGGGTGAGGCTGTTCCGCAGCGAGAAAATGGGGATTTGGGAGCCAAATTCCATTTGTGGCCGGAAGGGGGTTGGATTCCCGACGCCGGCCTGCTGATTTCCGTCTCGTTGCCCCGACAGGCTGATCCAGCTATTCGCCTGGCCCTTTCCCACAGCCTCACCGAGCGTGTGTCCTTGTCCTACAACCTGGGTGCCGCCTGGGAATCGGAACCGGATGGGGATCAGGACATGGACCGACTCTCGGTGTTCCAGTACACGGCTACCTTGGGGATAGGTTTAAGTGATCAGACGGGAGCCTTCATGGAAGTATTCGGCGACCTTCCCCTGAGCGCAGCGGGTGGTCCGGAGCATCTCCTTGACGGAGGTCTCACTCATCTTCTGAGAGATAACCTGCAATTGGACGCCTTCGCCGGGATCGGCCTCTCCCAGGATGCCGACGACTGGTTTGTCGGATTGGGCGTCACCCTTCGCCTGCCCCAATAAAGTCTCTTGTCCAATTTTGGATTGACTCTACTCGGTAGCGGTATTAGGCTTGTCAGGCGAAATGGGGATGATTTCCTTATCCTCAAGACGGATTGATCTATCCAACCTCAGGCGGGCGGCTCACAACTCCCCGATAGCTGAGCGATATGAAACCTACCCAAAGGAGACAACGATGAAAAATCACCAGAACAAGACCCGTTACCTGGTTGTGTGGATGGCCCTGCTGGTTGTGTTTGGGACAAGCGGGGTGCTGGCTCAGCTGGACCCGGATGTCGCCAAATCCGGCTACGCCGACACCATCTTCATCAATGGCAAGGTGGTAAGCATGGACGACCAGTCCACCTCAACCCAGGTCGGGACCACCTATCAGGGCATTGCCGTTAAAGGCGAAAAGATCATGAAACTGGGAACCACCGAGGAGATCCAATCGGTGGCGGGACCTGACACCCAGGTCTTTGATCTCAAGGGCAAAACCCTGATTCCCGGCATCATCGAACCCCACAGCCACATGTACGGCCGGGCCGTCCAAATGCTGGATCGTCTGGGCTTCAAATATCCTCCCGAAGGAGTCTATTTGACTCAGGCCACAGCGGACCCCAACGATCTGGAGAAAACCCAGGGCATCATTCGAGATGCCATCCAGGAGGCGGTTACCCAGGTCGACCCGGGTGACTGGATTGTCCTTAATCTGGGACGTCATCCTGAGGAAGCACCCCAGCAACTCCGCCTGTGGCAAATGACTCGTCGTCTGACCAACCGAAAGACCATGGATCTGTGGTCACCGGAGAACCCGGTGCTGATGCGGCCCGGGTTGAGAGGGAATGTCAATTCTAAGGCCTTGGAGGTTTTGGAGGACTTCTTTCCTGGCTATGCCGATTCCATTCACGAGACCATGCATGGGGACGTCATTGGCGAGAACATTCCAGAGATCGGCTGGGTCGGAAGCCAGGAGATGTCGGTCATCACCTGGGAGCTGTTTCTGGAAAAACTGCCTCTGAATACCCTGGCCCAGGCCATCAAGATCATCTCCGAGGAAGCCGCCACCAAGGGAATCTCGACTTTCTCAAGCCGTATCCAGTTCCCCAAGATCATGAGCGGCTACGCTACCCTAGCCGCACTGGGCCAGATGCCGATCCGCCTGTCGGCCCACTATGAGATCCATCGCATGCCCACCGATCCCCAGCAAACCCGTCAAATTTATCGCCGTACGGGAGTTCTGCAGGGCATCGGAGACGACTACCTGTGGATCGACGGCGTGGCCTCCGAGCGCTGGGATTCCCTCTATCCGGAATCGTGCACCGGCCCCGATACCGTGGCCCCACCCCACATCAAGGCACGGGAAGTCTGCCCGCAACCCGGGGAACTGCCCTGGGATACGCTGGAGAACGCTGCCAAAGCGGGGTGGCGTTTGGCCGGAGTTCACATGTGCGGCAGCGAAAGCGCTCGCTCTTTCTTCAAGATGATTGATCGGGCCCGGGCGATCAACGGCTGGACCATGCAGGATGTGCGCGATATGAGAATGACCGGTGAGCACTGCAATCTGATCGGCCAGCAGCCGGACATCATCCAGAGCCTGAAGGACTACGGGATCATCCTGAGCTGCGGTCCCGATATCGTGGGGGAATCCCCTGCCTGGGTCAAGGACTATGGCGAGCAGATCGAACCCTTTATCATCCCCTTCAAGACCTGGATTGAATCCGGCGTCAAGGTGGTGGGCCAGCACTACGGCTCCACTCCGCCCTTCAACAAGCTGTGGCAGGCGGTGACCCGCCAATTTGATGGGGTCGTCTGGCAGCCGCAGGAAAGGATACACCGCGTACAGGCTTTGAAGATGTGGACCTCCTGGGCCTCCGAGTACATCCTCAAGGAGGACAAACTGGGAACACTGGAAGTGGGAAAATTGGCCGATCTGGTCATCATGGATCGGGACTACTTCACCGTTCCGGTGGATGATCTTCTGAAGATCCGAACCCCCATGACCATGGTGGGCGGCAAGGTCATCCAGATTCAGCAGGCTCTGGCCGACGAGTTTGGAATCGCTCCGGTGGGTCCCGTTTACGACTTCAACGATGAGGATGTAGCGGCCCAGTTCCTGGGGAATTAAAAGCTTACGGGGCGATGTCAGAGATCCTTTCTGCATCACCCCCTGGGCGACCGGCCGCTGGTCTTGGACCAGAGCGCGTTTCACGTTCCAACTTGGCACGATCCTGCAGCCTGTTGTAGGGGCGCACGGCCGTGCGCCCCTTCTAGCCCATGTACAGTCTTCTTGGTCCGGAATGTGGGAGGCGCCTAGGTGCGCCGATTCCGAAGAGCCGCTCCTAGAGCGGCCGCTACAACGGGCCAAAAATCCGAAATCCTAAGTCCCAAATTCGAATCGGTCAACTCGATTCCACGAAAAGCCGTGCGCCCCTTGTGTTGGTTGAGATTAGGAAAGATAAGACAAAGAAAAGAATTGCCTTCTCTGTGTCTCTGTGGTGAAAATGTAAAAAGAGTTCTTGGCGCCTTTGTGGTGAAACCGGGCTAAAGAAAATGCGGAAGGACCTCTTCGCCCAATAATGTCACGGTGCGCTGGGCCAGTTCCAATGGCATATTACCCATGCTGATTCGCAGATTGAACTGATTGACCCCGGCCTCTTCATGGTACCGTTTAAAGCTCTCCAGGCATCTCTTGGGACTTCCAACCACGACGATTTCCTCTCCGACCAACTCGAAAAGATCTTGCTGGGGATCCAGGGTGTTTCCCTGGTTGTCTTCGATTAGTCCCATCTTCCCGTAGAAGTTGAGCACCTCACTCACATAGGGCTTGCCCTCGATTCTTGCCTGCTCATCGGTCTCAGCCAGAAAGGTGGTTCGATTGACGGCCACCGTGGCCTCGGAAGGATCCTTACCACTGGCAGAGAGGAGTTCCCGGTAACGGCGGGCCTGTTTCTTGACGACTTCCAGATGATACTGGGTGGCACCGTACCAGGCATCGCCCAGTTGGGCCGCACGCTGGACGGAGCGACGAATCTTTCCACCCACCCAGATGGGAGGCCCTCCGGGTTGGATGGGACCCGGATAAACGTTTCCCTTTACGTTGAAGTGCTGGCCCTCGAATCCTTCCTCTCCACCCCACAACTTCTTGAGCAGAACAAGTGCCTCGTCCATCCGCGAACCGGCCTCCTCCGGAGGGACTCCATATCTTTTCATCACTCCCGGGCTCCCCACTCCTACCCCGAGAATGAACCGTCCCCCGGAAATCTGATCCAGAATTAGTCCATCGTAGGCCAGCTTGAGAGGATGCCAGAGGGGCAGCAGGGTGATGCCGGTGCCCAGCCGGAGCCGGGTGTGCCTGGCCAGGGCCGTCAAGATCAGAAGGGGTGAGGGAACGTGTCCGGGTTCGGCAAAACGCGGACGGTTCTCTCCCGCCCAAACCGAATTGAACCCGTACTGCTCGGCCAGCTTCAACAAACCGACATAATCATCCAGAAGGGAGTCCAGCGGTTTCGAGGTACTCCAGAAATCAAGTGCTAAACCAAAGTGAACTGACAGGACTTTTTCCCTCCCTCCTTGCACACTGGCTACAAGTCAAACCCAGTGTTCATCCTAACCGAGGCGGCAAACGAGAACAATAGAGCGTGCCTCGCGCGCAGAGAAACTCCTCGCTGACGCTCGGAGTGGAGAAGAAGCAGTGTAGAGGCTCACAGACGTGCGTCCACAGCAAGATCGTTGAATGAGCGGCTTTCGGGAATCGGCGCACTGAGGCGTCTCCCACACTCCGGACACGTGGAACGTGGAACCTGGAACGTGGAACGCGCTGGTCGAAGACCAGCGGCCGCTGCTCCACCTGAAATCAGTTGCCTTCGAACTCGGCAGGGATTACGATTATCCCTACTTCAAGATAAGGAGGCTTAAGTCATGAACCGAAACATAAATTCACTGACTGCGTTGTGTGTGCTGTGTGCGTCGGTCGCTTACGGAGCAGCCCAGGGGGCAGAGAATCTGGCACGTGGACAATCCGCCTGTGAAGCCCTGATGTGGACCCGCAATCTGACCATTACCCTGGCACAAGTCGTGGAAGCGGCGGATTCGACTCCACGCTACTGTTACGTCAAGGGGGTCATCTCACCGGCCATCAGCTACCATGTTCAGCTACCCCTGCCGGAGAACTGGAATGGCCGCTTTGTGAAATGGGGAGATGGCGGCAAGGATGGGGACCTGGATTTTGCTGATCACCGGGTGGCTCAAGGCTACGCCGTGGCCAACAGCAATACCGGTCACGACAGCGGCACCGAGCCTCGAGCCTCCTTCGGCTTCAACAACCGGCAGGCGGAAATCGATTTCGGCTATCGGGCCATCCACCTAACCGTCAATGCAGCCAGGACGTTGATCGAGGCTTACTACCAGCGCCCCCCCAGTTACTCCTATTTTGAGGGCTGCTCCACCGGGGGTCGGCAGGGTTTGATGGAGGCCCAGCGCTACCCCTATGATTTTGACGGGATCATTGCCGGCGCGCCCGTTAATTATTACCAGGAATTGAACACCACTCACGTGTTCAATCTGCAGGGCGTGTTCCGGAACGGTCTCGCCGGCAACCTGGCCTATGACATTAACGGGGATGGCACGCCGGAGAGTCTGACCAAAATCAACATGTTGCGCAACAAGGTGCTGGCCAAATGCGACGCCAACGATGGGATCGTCGACGGAGTCATCGATGATCCTCTGAGCTGCAACTTTGATCCCGATCTGGACCTGGCCACGGTGATGTGTTCCGGAGACGTCAACGCCGATGAGTGCCTGACCCGGGCCCAGCTTCAGACCATCAAAGATCTTTACCGAGGCAGCTACGACAGCAAGGGAGTCCCCATCTTAAAGGGGAAGCCTCTGGGATCGGAATTTTCCTGGCCCTTCAGCGTCATTCCCCACAAAGGAAACTCGATGGCCCCGGCCCGCATGTTCACCTCGGGTGATCATGTCAACTATCTTTTTTACGAAACCGACCCGGGGATTACCCCGCCCGATCTTTCCGACCCCTCGCACCATCCCGACAAGACCCGGGTCATTCCGGAGTGGGCCTGGTGGGAATTCAATATCGATGACGTCACTGCCGGGGCAGGCGATTTCATGAGGGCCATAACCAACGCCGCCGAGACCGACATGTCGCGATTTCTGCTGGACAACGACGGCAAACTGCTCCTTTACCACGGGTGGGGGGACGCCGACGCCCATCCCGAACCCACCCTGGACTACTACAATGAGGTGGTCCGAGACACCTTCAGCGGAGATCTCGAGCAGGCAAAGAACTACACCCGTCTCTTCATGGCCCCGGGAATGGCCCACTGTGGCGGCGGACCTGGCCCCAACGACTGGGACAAGCTGGCTCCCCTGGTGGACTGGGTGGAAAATGGCAACCTGCCTGATTATGTCGTGGCTACTCACAAAACAGATGAAGTGGTGGACAACGAGCGGCGTGTCTGCGCCTACCCGCAGCAAGCAACCTACGTGGGTCCCGCCGGTGGCCAGAACAATCGGGCCAACTGGGTTGAAATCAACTTCACCTGCCGGTGAGATAAGGCTGCCCCGCTGACCACCAGACCTGCTGACCGGAGGGCAAACCAACGTGCGCCTTTCGGAATCGGCGCACTGAGGCGCCTCCCACACTCCGGACACGTGGAACCTGGAACCTGGAACGCGCTGGTCGAAGACCAGCGGTCAGCTTATCGATAGAACCGTTCGGCGGTCTCGACATCATCCCGACTGCCGATGATCAACGGCACTCGCTGGTGTAGTTGGGCGGGTATGATGTCCAGGATTGGCTCTATTCCCGTGCTGGCTCTTCCCTCTGCCTGCCGGGCGATGAAAGCCAAAGGAGCGCATTCCTAAAGCAACCGCAG
>JAPYTY010000059.1 GCA_029942065.1 Acidobacteriota bacterium
CCCCGCCCTTGTCGTTTAACAGCAGGCCGTCAAAGACCCGCCTCCCACTGGAGTCAAGATTACTCCCGGGGGCATAATTGAACAGACGTCCCAGTTGAGCGCCGCTCGAAATGCCGTAAAAATAGGTTCGGGCCGGGGTGCGGCCCCACCGGGCTTCGAGGAGTTTGACGGCCACTGAAGTCCAGTCCCGGATCATGCCCACATGATTTCCGTAACTCTTGCCCTCGAGGATGGAGCCGTCATCCAGAGTCACGGGCTCACCGTGCTGTCCTGCGTCGGAAAGCCGGGAACTTGTAACCAGACGCCGGGTATAGGCCACCGCATAACCCTTGTCGATCATCAAACCCGCGTAATGGTTGGCTCCCGTTAACAGGTTGAATCGATCGGGAGTTCTGGGAACCAGGTCCCCCAGGAGTTGATAGGGCCGGGTGCCTCCGTGGACAATGACAAAAAGCTTGCCGTTCCAGTCCTCCACAGACTCCGGAATCAAGAGGGTCATCCCGCTCCCCTTCTCGGAGCGATAAACACCCACTCCGTGAAAGTAGGGTCCCGAGTTCCCTTTCTGCCCCATCGAGAGTTCAGGAACATCGGTGAAGTTCACGATTCTGGGCCCGTTCTTGACCGTGTACCCGTCTATCGAACCGCTGATTCCCATTTCGAGGCGGCGATAGGCCGCTCCATGAACATTGTTTATCAGGTTTTCGCGAGTGATGCGGCAGTCCTCGGGTCCCACCCGTTGTCCCTCGACCGATTTGCCCACCCCGAAACAGTTCTCCAGGGACGGAACTGCTGCACCCTGCGCCCCTGAGGCCGTCCCGGGAATCCAGGCAACCCATAAGGCAACAGCGAGAATCGGCTTAAAGGAAAGACCTTTCCGAGAAGAGCTTGTTTTCATATCTTCAAGGATAAGTATATTGGGTGCCGCGGGCAACAGAACCTTGTCCCGCCAGATTGAACCTCACTGGGAAGACAGGTCTGCCCATCAATGCGTCGCCACGATTAAACCGGAAATCTTCCGGGTAAACCTCCACAAGAGCAAGATGGCAGCCGTCGTGAGCCCCAGGACCAGTCCCCACCATAGACCGACCCCTTCCCAGCCCAACTGGAAGGCCAGGATGTAGCCGCTGCCCAGACCCACCACCCAGTAAGCGAGCACTCCAACAATCATGGGAGTTCGGGTTTCCTTCAAACCGCGTAAGGCTCCCGCTGCGGTCACCTGAATCCCGTCAAATACCTGAAAGACGGCTGCCACGTTCAAAAGAACAACGGCCTGAGAGACTACTTCCGCATTGGCTCCGCGTTCAATATCCAGAAAAAGAGAGACGATGAATCCGGGAAAGGTCCAGAAGCAGATGGCGGAGACCATCATGACACCGGCACCGAGCCCCATACCGACATACCCGGCTCGCTGGGCACCCAAAAGATCCTTCCGGCCAACCGCCTGCCCAACCCGTACCGACACCGCCAGGGAAAGTCCCAGTGGAACCATGAAGGCATAGGCCGCACACTGCAGGGCGATTTGATGAGCGGCCAGTACGGTTGTGCCGAACAGGCCCATCAAGATTGCCGTGATGGAGAAAAGCCCGACTTCAAGACCCTGCAGGATGCCTATAGGCCAGCCGAGTCGGAAGAGTTCCGAAAAATAGTGCCAATCAGTTCGACCTACATGAGAGAATACTCCGTACTCTCCCAGCTCTCCCCTGCCGGCGATGAACAACACCAAACTCAGGAACATACTCCAATAAATCAGCGTGCTGGCCCAGCCGCAGCCGGCCAGTCCCAGGGCCGGAAATCCCAGCTTTCCGTACATGAAAACGTAATTGGCCCCGATGTTGAGAACCATGGCAGCTCCTGCGATGACCATCACCACCCGGGGTCGCGAGAGTCCTTCTACAAAATACCGAAGAACCCCGAACCAGAGACACGGCGCGACGCCCCACGAGATGGCACGCAGGTATCCTTGTGCCAGCACCACTGTTTGTTCCTCCTGTCCCATCCAGGACAACAACGCTCCCCCATTCCACATCACCAAACTGGCGGGTATCGCCAGAAGTGTTGCCAGCCGAAGGCCCTGCCCCACGGCGCAGCCGACGGTATTCCGGTCACCGGCTCCATAACCCTGTGAGACCACCGGACTGACGGCTATCAGGATCCCCAGACAGATGAGAATTACAGGAAAAAAGACGGCACCTCCCACCGCGACACCTGCCAGCTGTTGCCTGCCCAGCCAGCCAGCCATGAGGGTATCCACAAAAGACATGGACGTCTGAGCAAGCTGCGACAGAATCAGTGGCGCTGCCAGTACAATGGTCTCTCGAAATTCTTTTTTGAGCATTCCCCGGGAATGGATTGGCGTTTGGAGCAACGGGTTTGGATGATCCATCAAGCGCCGGTCGGGGTGGGGACCTTCAGTTCACCTTCGTTTTCTGCCCACTGGATGATGGCTCCCAGATCGACTTCCCCCCGGGTCTCCAGTACTCGATCCATCACGCTGGGAAATCCGATGTCGCGAAGCCAGTTGGCGTAAAATTTCATCGAGTGGCCGAAATGAGTGCCGTCCGGGTCAAAGACCTTACCCTCAGGGGTGTCAAATACCGAACCCGGACCCTCGAACACCAGGCTGTAGACATGGCCCGAGGACCCTGGGTTGGAAACCAGGCAACATCCCGTTTGGTCTGCTCTTTGGATGATCGGAGCCACGTTGTTCCCGGCAAAAACGAACTCATCGACCCGGTTGATCACATCAATTCGATTGAAGGAACTGTCAGCCGGCAAGACGGTCGTCGGACCCAGATTGAGAAGCAAAAACGATTGACAGGCTTTTTCGCGCACCCTTTTGGAGACACCCAATTCGCCAAGCATTCGGTCCAGCCACTGGGCCGATTGGAAGGCCATCACGCATCCGATACTCCCACCTACCAGGATCAGACCGTTCAGGCGTTCGATGATCTCGTCGTCGGATCGGGGCTTGCCCTGGATGACACCCTGCTGCCGGACAAGAGTGCCATTTGAATTGAAGTCGGCCTCGGCAATCAAATCCCCGAAGACCCTTTCCGAAGTCATGGCCGCCACCGGATGAATGAAGTCGGGATCAAGAAGCATCTGCATTCGAATAGCCGGTACCTCCTGGTCGCTTTCCACCATGTCATAGGCGAAGGCCGCCACTTGAGTATTGCCCCGCTGTTCAGCCCCAACCAAACGGGTCTCCACCAGATGGGTCTGAGCTGACATCACAAAACGGGCGTGTTCAATCGCCTCTTCCGGAGAAAGGTCCATCAGTCGAGCATTTCGCTCGGCGAAGGCGCGGCCTGTCGAGAAGATAATAATCCGGGGACGACCGGGATCGAGGGAAGTGGGGACGAGTTGCTTGAGTTGTGGATCGGATTTATAAAAATCGCTCTGGTAGCCAACCCGATTGTGCCCCTCACGCTTCCAGCTGAAAGTGAGGTTGCCCTGTGGGTCGATTCCAAACCCGTATTGACCGGCCACAAAGCGGGCATACGCCCCCATCCCCCGATCCTTGCGCTCCTGGAGTTCACTCCACAAGTCGTCGCGGGAGCTTTCCAGTTCCTGGATTCGCGCCGCGGAAACTTCCTGGCCGCTTCCAATCAACTCCATCGATTCCGCAACCAGCAGATTGTAGCGAGAGGCACCGGCAATCATTCCCAGGGGAAGATCCTTGACCGCCAACTGGGCGGAACTCACAGGGATGCTTCCTCGTGATCAACCAGCATCATGGCTCATCCGGGCTGGCCCAGAACTCGAGGTTCGACTCGATCCTCATCAATACCCTTTCCATTTCGTGCGACACGATAAGCGTTCGCGTCACAACGGGCGCTGACGGCTGCCTCGAACTTGCCATTGACGAAATGCAGGCCCACCCCATCATCTGCGGCCCAGCCATCGGCTAGTTCTCCCTCTCCGAGTAAGCGGTGATACTCCGGCCGCCGATTGATTTCACTGTCGTAGTGCGGACAGTTACTTCCAGCAAGGAAGCCCAGACAGCTGATACTGGTAAGGCTGAATGAGCCCAGCGGAGTGTTCGAATCGGTCACCCCTTGCTCGAACCAGCAGACGGAACCGGCGCTGCTGCCGGCCAGGACGACTCCCTCCTGAAGGGCGGTTTGAAGGATGCGGTCCAGTTCCCGCTCCCGCCACAAAGAGAGCAGATTTCGGGTATTGCCGCCACCTACGTACACCACATCGTGATCCATTACAAACGACAGTAAATCATCCGTCGGCAACCGAAAGAGCGAAAGATGCCGGGGCTGGCAGTCAAGAGTCCAGAAGGAGTCATAAAAGCGGCGGATGTAGTTATCGCTATCTCCACTGGCAGTCGGGATGAAGCAGACACCGGGACGGGTCTTCCCGCTTTGTTGGAGAATATAGCGCTCCAGTTCCAGATTATCGGCGTCCTTTGAGAAGCCACCACCACCGACAGCTATGATCTGTTGAACTACCATCGCCGGAACTCTCTAACCTGGTGTAAAACCTTTTTTTTTTCTGGAATTTCGGATTCAGATTTACAACTCTTTCCATTTCAAATCTTATCATGGGCCAACCTCGAACGCCTCCCGCGCTCCATTCAAATCGAATTGGGATCGCATCCTGCTTGATTCCGACCTCTTGGCCGACCCTGGTGGAGTGTTATTAATTCATTTCTATGGCAGAGAAAGACCCGCAGCAACGTTGGGAGGTCTCCCTTCCATGTTCCCTGGAATGGGACGATCGGACCACCACCGAACACGTCGTCAACCTATCCCTCCGGTCTGCATTGATCACCCTGGTGGATGTCGTTCCCCCCGAAGGGGCTCCCCTGATCCTCATCCTTCAAACGGACCAGGGAGAGGTCAGGTTCGAGGGCAAGATGGGACCCCGGATTGTCCATGCCGGCTGGGAAGCCAGGGATCAAATAGGAATTGGTCTTCTGGGCATTGAATTTCAAGAGCCGCAACAGGCTGTCCAGGAAAAACTGGGCCGATTGATCCCCGCACTGTCCGGGAACGGCGATTAGCCCGGAGAATGCATCCTGCAGCCTAAACCGTCGCCTTTTCGCGAGCAGTTCCCAGCATCTCGATTCTGGGCACCAGGAGGTTGATCAACACAGCCGAGACGATGTGCATCACCGCCACCGCAAAAAAGACCGGGAGGTAAGAGTAGTGATCAATCGTCCAGCCCACCAGGGCGTTGAAAGCCATTCCCCCGAAACTGCCCACGGCTCCGTACAATCCCCACACCGTCGCCACATCCCGGGCCGGGAACAAATCCGCAGGCAGGGCAAACAGACTCGACGCCTTGACCTGTATGGCGAACATGGCCCCGGCAATCAACGCAATCGCCAGTGCGGGCGAATCGGTGGTGGCGGCCGGCAGCGCCAGCGGCACCATCAGGGCACCGACCCAGATCACCCATTTGCGGGCTCTGTCAAGGCTCATGCCGCGCCGCATTAGGTTCTGACCGGCCCAACCACCGGCCAGGCTTCCCAGATCAGCGGCCAGAAACGGAATCCAGGCAAACAGCCCGATCTCGATGATATTGAAACCCCGTTCCGAAGCGAGATAGGCGGGCAGCCAGAAAACAAAAAAATAGAAGGCTCCGTCCGAGACGAAGCGGCTCAGCATCAGGCCCCAGATTTCGCGGTAGCGAAGAAAATCGATCAACCTCCCGGGTGCCGCGTCAGCGGCTGATTCTTCCTGTCCAGCAACAATCAGATCCAGTTCCCGGCGGGAAAGCCGGGGATGAGCCTCCGGCAGATGATACATCCGACGCCACCACCACACCCAGATGAAGCCCAGCACTCCCGGGACGATGAATGCCGACTGCCAGCCCCAATAATAAATAAGGGTCCCCAGCAACGGCGGAGCCAGAACCGATCCCAGGCCCGGACCCACGGTCAGAATTCCCACCGCCATGGACCGTTCGGCGCGGGGAAACCATTCGGCAACTCCTTTGAGCGCTGCAGGGAAATTGGCTGCTTCGCCCAAACCCAACAGGATTCGCAGACTGAAAAAGCTCCACAAGCCACGACCAAAGACATGGAGAATACCCGCGATACTCCATATCACCACCGCCAGATTGAACCCCTTTTTCGTCCCCAGCCGATCAATCAAGGGGCCGGTCAACAATTGCCCTACTGCATAAGCAAATAAAAACGCCGACCCGATCAACCCGTACTGGGTATTGCTGATCGAAAACTCCTCCATCAGGACAGGCGCCGCTACGGACAGGGCCTGGCGGTCCAGATAATTGATGGTGGTAATTCCGCACAACATCAGTGCGATGCGCCAGCGCATATCCAGAACTTTTTGCATGATTCGGCTTCCCTGCTTATTCTGCCAACCGGGGCTTTTCAACTCGGTGCGCCCTATCAAACCACAGGAGAAAGACTCACGCCAACGATGGGCGCTGCTGCTGCACCCGGGAGGCCGGTTTCGGACTCCATCCGTTCCGGTTACAATCCGGTCCATGGATACAAGGAAAATCACGGAGATGGCTCAATTCGGCAGCGAGAAAATGGCTAAAGTAAATCTTTTCGAGAGTTCGCGAATGTTCTGCGACCTCTACTGCCTGGAGCCTGGGCAAAAACAGAAGGTGCACAGCCATGACGACAACGACAAGATCTACTATGTGGTCGAGGGCCAGGGCCTGTTCACCATCGGCCGGGAGGACCGCCTGCTCCAGACAGGGGAAATCGTCTGTGCATTCTCGGGCGAGCCCCATGGCGTGGAGAACACCAGCAGCGAGCGCCTCATCTGTCTGGTGTTCATGGCTCCCCACCCCAGCTTGAAGGGTTAGCTCGTACACTGGTTGGTTGAGACGAAAACGGAGAGAACAATCGTGGTAAAGAAAATTCTGAAATGGAGTGCCGCCGTCCTGGCTGCGGTCCTGAGTCTGATCTCGGTCAGTCTCCTGGTGGTCTGGTTGTTTCGAAGCGATCCCCGCGGCCCAATGCCCGGAAAGCGACTCAGCGCTGCTGAAGTGGCCGAGCGGGTGGATGACTGGAGTTTTTCCGATGAGCACCTCCTGTTGCAAATCGAGAGTCGCCCCGAGAATCCTTATTCGGTGAACATCACCTTCTTAACTCACCAGGGACAACTCTATGTCGTTTGCGTCTACGCCGAAGAAAGCCGCTGGGGACGATACTTACAGGTAACTCCCGAGGCCAGGTTGAGAATCGATGGACGTATCTATCCCGGCCGGGCGACCCTGGTTGAGGAGCCGGTGCTGATCGACGAGCTGATTGATCCTTACGCAGCCAAATATCCCAGTTTGTTCGAGGACAGCACGCAGGAGGAAGTGGAACGTTTCTGGTACTTCCGAGTGGACTCAACGAGTTAACCCTGCGCCCTTCTTGGCATCACAGACATTGCTGTGGGCGCACTCAGTGCGCCCCTACACTCACCTTTCAGGCCTCGCTCCGAAGGAGCGACAAAGCATTTTTTCTCTGTGTCCCTGTGTCTCTGTGGTGAAAACTCTTCTTCGTGTCTTTGTGGTGAAGCAAACCTATGTATAATCCGGGTCAGAATCAACCCTTAACCACTGAAAGAGGCTTTCATGCTGAAACACCTTTCTCGTTCCCCTGGGTTCTTGGTATTTTTCCTGACGCTGACTTGCTGCCTCAGCGGCACGTTTACCCTGTCGGCCCAGGCCATCGAGGGAGATCCCATTTCCCTCTCGGGCCGGGAATTCATGGTTCCCCCAAAAGAGGAAAATGGCCGGCTCATCGGTCAGGAGGATGTCTTGATCCAGGAGGTCACCCTCACGGATTCCTCCACAGTTCCCGATCGCCGCTATCATCGGTTGGATCTCGGCATCAGTGGTACGGTTAGCGGTTGGGCCGTCAAAGAGAAGATGGCCATGCCCCAGCTCGCCTCCGCTCCTGATTTCCTCTATCCCCAGGGCGGCATCACCAGTCCCCGTTTCCACGGCACTCTCCGCTACCAGGCCTCCAAGGGAACAGGTCTGACCCTGGTTTATCCTGAAGGCGAATCCGCCTGGAACGGCAAACTTTTTGTCACCGTCCATGGTTCCAGCGGGTCCTTCAAAGAAGGCACCCTGAAACCCTGGAATCAACTTCTCGATCCGGCCCACCCCCTGGGAGATTTGAGCCTGTATGAAAGACTGATGCTGGGTAAAGGCTACGCCGTCGCCAAGACCCGAAGAAATGCCAGCACCACGGGAGACTACCCCGTACACCTGGATGACGACGACGTCCTGGAAGGCTGGAATCTCAATACCCACACCGGCCTGCTGCTGGGCTTCGCCCGGCTGGCTGAAAACATCCTTGAGGCCCGGCTGGGAGAGCGGCCCTCAAATACCTACTGGTACGGCCATTCCGCGGGTGGAATGACCGCCCGGTTGATCAACTACAAACCGGGGGAAAATCTGGACGAAAACGGTGAGCCCATCATCAACGGCTTCCTGAACGACGATTCGGGAGGCGGACGGTACCTGCCCTATGTGGAAAAAGATGGAAAAAATATCCTCTTTGACAGGCAAGAAGCCCGCCAACAGTTCATCAAAACCATCGAGATTCCCCACCAGTTGTTCCTTCGTTATCGGAACCGACCGGGGCTACCCGAGTGGATCTCTCCTGTCTACCTCACCAACCATCGGTTCACGGCCCGCATCCTCCGGGAGAAAGGCCTGGGAGATAAATTTCGCATGTACGAGGTGCGGGGAATCAGCCACATGGGCGATGAATATCTGGAGGACGGCAAGCGGGGTGATGTCGAGACCGTGCGTCTCTCACGTCTGATGGACGGCCTGATCGATCTTCTCGACAACTGGGTGGAGAACGGTATTGCACCTCCTGCCACCAGATCCGACTTGATGGAACTCGGCGATGTCAACGGCGACGGCGTCAACGAAAACGAAGCCATTGCCCTGCCGGAAGTGGCCTGCCCCCTGGGCGTGTACTACCCCTATCCTCCCAGCCAGGGAGCAGGCGGTTCCAGCTGGACGGCCTTCGCCCCTTTTGACGGCCGCAGCCTGGAACCTCAGGATGGGCGAGGAGTGTTTTTGGACATGAATCTGAATCGCTACCTGGACCATCGGGAAGGCGTCCAGCAAGCCTGGCACCGCCTAGGCTTGATTCAGGGTGGGGAGAAGTTCAATCACGAGAGTTACCAGGACTGTGTCGAGACCGTTGTGAACGGGTTGAAGCAGGCAGGATTCCTTGCCGGACAGGGCGCTGCCCATTATCTTCAGCAGGCCTCAGACCTTGACCTACCCCGATAACTCCACGGCTGCTGTGGGCCGCAACCAGACCATCGACTTACCTAACTGGTGGGGGAAAACAACAACTCCGGGGAAAGAAAAAGGGCCTACAAACCCGAGTTACCTCTTAACCTGTAGGCCCATTCCACTATGATAAAAGGGGGAATTATAGTGGTTTCGCGAAGTGTACCATGAGGAGACCAGGGATGCCACCCCAATCGCCTTCATTTTTAAAATACTATTTACCTTTCAGCGGCTGGGCCGCAGTCGGCCTGGGAATCCTGGTCCTGATGACAGGCCGGGCTTCTGCACAGGACTCAGGTCCCCGTTTTCGAGCGGATGTGGAGACGGTTCTGGTCAATGTCCTAGTCACCGACCGGCAGGGACATCCTATTTCCGGGCTGGAAGAAGAAAACTTCAAGCTCTTCGAAGAGGGTGTAGAACAGGATATTCTCAATTTCTTCCCGGTAGACGCCCCTTTCAGCGTCGCTTTACTGCTGGATACCAGTT
>JAPYTY010000060.1 GCA_029942065.1 Acidobacteriota bacterium
GGTCGGGAGACCAGCGCTCCGGTCAGGGGTCAGGGGTCAGGGGTTCTTCTTCCAATCGTTTCTCGATCGCCTCGCGGGTAAGAATCGCCTGGCTTCGGACTTCAGCATTGAAGGCGGGATCTTCCGCAATGGAAAGGATCAGGTCGAGTTCTCCGGTACCGCCCACCAGGGCCAGCGCCCGAAGGGATTCCCAGACGTGATTGGCATCCGGAGAGAGCCTCAACAGATCCGCTCCCGTCTTGACTTCAGCTCCCTGTCGGAGGAGAATTGATTGAACCGAACTGGAGAGCGGGGACCGCACCTCGTGAATTTCCTCCTGGCGGTTCAGTCGGACCAGTAGGTTGCCCGAAAGAACCTCCTCTCCTTCACTGACCAGATAGTCGACGGTCCCCTCTACGGGTGCTCTAACGGTGTGAGGCAACAGCATGTCCCGGAGTTCACTCAGGCCGCCGGTGTCGGCAAAGCGAACCAGCGACAGGGCTGCATTGCGCCTGACCAGCAGTTCATTATCCTGAAGCAATCCAGTCAGGGCCTGGTGGAACGATTTGAAGGCCGGATCCTGTCCCATCACCCAGGCGGCAGTCACCCGAACCGGTGCCACCGGGTGTTCCGAGAGTTGAATCAGATCCTCATACCACGGATCGGCGGACTCACCTCGATCCATACGTTCAGCGATCTGGGTCAGTGCATGCTGGATATTCCGGGAATTTTCCAGATCCTGAAGGTATTCGGTTAGCTCGGCGTCGGTTAAGGGTCGTCCGAACCAGGTGTCCTGCCAGGTGATATAGGGAATGATCACACAGGCAACCACCGCGACTACAGCCAGCAGGAAGTATAGAGTTCTTTTCATCAGGACTGATTGGCCACTATAACTTACGGGAAAGTGCGAAAAAAGGCGGCCACCCATTTTATCCGGAGTAGCTGAAATCGAGTTCCTGGCTCGAGTCAGGATCAACCGTTATCTGCTGTTCCTGAGCTCCGTATTTTTCGTGCCACACCTCGATCGTATAGTCGCCCGGCGGCAGATCGTTCAGCTCAAAGGTGCCGTCATCAGCGGTCACCGAAAAATAGGGGTGAGGAACCACGGCGATGTATGCCTTCATCCAGGGGTGGATATTGCACTTGACCGGCACCGCAATCTCCGTTCGAGGGAAAGATCTAGTCATCTCCTGGCCTTCGGACTGGGAGATGTTAAATTCGCGATTGTTGGTCGGTACGGGGTGGATGTTGTGGGTGGCCGAATCGCTGTTCAGCATTCGGATGTCCTGGCCTGCTTGAACGCCCAGGACATGGGGAGTGTAAAGACATCCGTTTTGATCCAGCACCACCGGTTCCGAGGGAGTCGGGAAGCTATACTGATCCATGCCTCCCTTGATCCATACCAGGGCGTTTTTGAGAGTTCCGTTGTCGTTGACCACGACATCCTGGGAGTAAACGGGCCCTTCGTTTTTATCCTCACATGAAGGCTCTGCGCCCATGCGAATGCGGGCCATTTGAGGGGCTTCTCCTTCGAAGTTGACCTTGCCGGAAATGGAACCGGCCTGAGAGAGGTCAGGTGCGACACCTGAGGAGGCTTCCGCAGCGGGTGCATCCTCGATGGTGGCCTCGGGGGCGGCAGTTTCTCCGCCGCCGCAGGCAGCAGTCACACCTACCAGAAACAAAGCAATATAAAGTTTAGATTTCACCATATTGACGTCCTTTCTCAATTGTAGCTTATTTCGTTAGATGGTCTTTTGCAGTACCGGATTGGTTTATCTGCCCGTGAGCCGACGTTGTTCCGCTGGTGTGTACTGGAACATATATCGTACCATCAGCTCCGCATGGTCCTGGTCGTAGCCCCTTAAGCTGGGTACGTCGGCCAGGCCAAACACCCAGCGTGGACCTTCCTCGCGGAAGAGTCCGGAGGGCATATTTGTTCCGGGTCGAATAATCTCGGGGTGGACGATCCATCGCTCCGTCCAATCTGATTTAAGCCTTTCGGGAACCAGCAGGAAATTGGGAGCGGTGGCATCCGCATCGGCGACCGGATCTCCAACGGCATGGCATCTCAAACAAGGAGCTGCTCTGTGGGTGAAGAGCTCTCGTGCCATGGTAAGCTCCTGTGAAGAAAGGGGTTCCAGTACCGGGGCAGTGTAGGGAAGGGACTGCTTGGACAGGGCACCAAAGAAGCGAACCAGTTGCTGAATCTCTCGATCCGACAGGTCAAAGGTGGGCATGCGGGCTTCCAGATAGGGCCGGATTCCGTTCCGATTGATCTCGGTCTGGCTCAAGGCGGGATTCCTCAGAAATCGTGCAAGCCAGTTGGGATCGACTCGGGCTCCCTCACCGACCAGGCTGGGAGGCAGCTGTCCTCTCCAGTCCGGATCCTGATAAAGCGGCAGGTCTTCCACCACCGTCTTCTGGCCGGGACTGAACTCGTGACAGGCCACGCAGTTATATTTTGTTACCAGCCACCAGCCTTTTTGAATTTCCTGTCGCTCGTCATCCGGTTGGTAGTGAAAATCGGGAGGGATCACCGACTCCACGCTGCCCAATAAAAAGGTGGTCAACTGCCGGATTTCTTCCGGACTCAGTTCGAAGTTGGGCATTCGGAGTCGTTCCAGGGATTCTTTGACCTTGCCCTGGTCCCAGATGGCAGGATCAGCCAGTTTACGTTCAAAAAATCCCTTGGTGTCGTACCAGCCCTCGGATTTGGCATCGTGAGTCAAAAGGCCAAAATCGAGGCGCTCGATCGGCTTGCTCCCCTCCTTGGTCAAATCGGTGCCGATCTTTCCCTCATTCTCGAATCCGCTGATCTCGTGACAACCCGCGCAGCCGAAGTGCTGCACCAGGGCCCGACCCTCTTCGGCCAGGACCGGGTCGTCCATGTACTCCGCAGCAGCGTAAACGGTGTCCTCATGCGCCTGCGTCATCAGATAGCTGGCGATATCCCTGGATTCGTCCCAGCTGAGCCGCAAATTTGGCATGATGGTGGGCTGCTGAGTATGAAGGAGATGATCTCCCAGCGGGCACTGGTTGTGTTCCAGGTCGAACTCGAAGGGAAGTCCCTGACTGGCATAATCTTCCGGAGTGATCTCTCTTTCGTGAATCGGGCAGTAGGGCAGGGTTCGTTGCTTGGGGTTGTGGACCCAGCGAACCAGAAACTCGTAGTTGGTCTTCTCCCCCACCCGGCTCAGGTTGGCGGCGAAGGTGCCTCCGGTGGTCTCATCTCCCTCCCCGATGGAATGACAGGCCATGCAGCCGCGGGTCTCAAAAAGCGTCTGCCCCTGGCCCGGGTTTCCCGAGGGCTGCTGGGGGAGATCGGCCTCAATACCCGATTGCCACACGTATGCGGAAACGGCACGTACCTGTTGTTCGTCCAGGCGAAATCTAGGCATTTTGCTGTTCACTCGAAAGTCGTGGGGATTGCTGATCCAGGCCGGTATCCATTCCTTTTTCAGCTTGGCCTTCACTTCTTTGAGGTTGGGCCCTGTTTTCTTGACCTCCAGCATCAGATCCGCTTCTCTGATCTCCAGTCCGTCCAGCTGGGTGTCGATGTCGGCTATGTTAAGAGTGAGTACGTCAGCCTGGGAATAAAGCCGATCGGCCTCCTGGTTGGTCTCGGCAGCATCCGCGATACCGATGGTGCGCTGTCTTTCCAGTTCGATTTCGTTTCGTTCCAGCGCCAGGTCCGAGAGCGATTTTTGTGTCTCGCGCAGAAGTCGAGGTTCCTGTTCGAACCCCTCGCGGGAATGACATCCCTGACAGCCTCGCTGGTAGAAGAGCTGTTTGCCGGCGTCCAGAGTCGGTGAGAGTTCCAGGCGCCGGTCTGATTCGTGGCACTGGAGGCATCCCGCTTCGAAGTTCTCCTGTGGATGAAGAGGCCAGAGCCAGTGTTTGTATCTCCCATGACCTTCATCGATGCCGACCGTTGCGACTCCATTGCCGTTGTGACAGGGTGAGCAGCCAAAAACTTCCGGATCATGAATCTCCAGCAGCTGGCGATTGGAATGACTGGCAAAAAGAGGCTCTCCCCCCATGGTTTCCGGAGTGAGCACGACGGGTTCACGGACTCCGGCATGGCACGATTCGCAACGATCCACCAGTCCCATCTCGGCGTTGTGAATCTGCTTGATCGCAATAGGAAAGTTGTCCAGCCGGGTCTGCAGCCCTTCCACCTGCGCTTCCGTGACGCTGGTCAATCGGGCATCGGCATAGATATTCAACTCCCGCCGAAGCTGGGTGGGTGTTCTGAGGAGCTCGACCGTACGGCCCTGGAGTTCCCCCTGCAGCTCCTTGAGATCATTGAATTCCTTTTCCAGTTCCCCATAGCTGTAGCTCTTCTCGAACCGTGTCCCATCCGGCTCGGGCACCTCAATGAGATAGGGGCCCGTCCGCAATTCCTCCAGGTCCTCCTCCAGGCCGGGTTTGCTTGATTCGCCGGCTGTTTCAAGCAGATAGATGGCGGCCTGAAGGCGGCTGCGAGCGGTGGTAAAGGGTTTATTGATGGCGGCCAGTCTGGGCACCAGGATGCGTTCTTCCTGCTCGACTTCGGCCAAACCTGTCTCAATCTCTGCCTCTGCCTGCTGGAGGGCCTGTTGGAGCTCCTGGTATCCTTCGGACGCATAGATAGCGGCCTCTTCCTGGGCCCGAAGCGGCTTCATTTCCATGAGAGCTTCCCCGTAGGCTTCCACAAAATCATTCTGGTATCCGATCCAGGGTCGCAAACCCAGCACTTCGTCATACAGTGCCCATACCAGGGTCAGCATGAGCAGCAGCGAAAAAATGGCAATGGGAGTGGCCAAAGAGGACGTGGTGATGGGGTCCTCTTGGGGGACCGGTCGATCCTCAGGTCGAGACGATTGTTGTTGCTTTGAGTCACTCATATATTAAACCAGGGAGTTACCATGACGTACTTGACTCGGAACAGCAAACGGAGAAGGATTTTCACCGGAAGCGCCCACATGATGACCAGAAAGGTCTGCAAGGTGAGGTACTGCACCAGCGTCATACGTTCATAGATTTTTCGGTTGAAGTCATTCCAGGTGATCAGTTTGTGGGTTAGCCAGCCGAAAATGGCAAAATAAAGCCCGACGGCGGTTGCACCCACCAGGCCGATCCACGGCTGGCCCCCCGTTACCCCCAGGATTTCGTGTAGATCCCGGTTGGTTTCAAAGACCAGTCGATGATGATCCCAGGTCGCACCCGGCCAGAACCACATCCATCCCGGACCGCGAATGAACGTGCCGATAAACACCATGACCAGCCACAAGATGATAAAACCAAATCCGAAAGTGAGAAGGGCGAACTTGCGCTGGCGGAAGGTGTAATAGCCATTCCCCAGTGGATTCATATCAATGTAGGGAATCACCATCAATCCAACCACGATCAGGGAGGGCATCAAAACCCCGGCGATCCAGGGATCGAAATAGACCAGCATCTCCTGAAGGCCCAGGAAGTACCAGGGAGCCTTGGAGGGATTCATGGTGAGGTTCGGATTGGCCGGCTCTTCCAGCGGGGCGTTCAGCGTGATGGACCAGACCATGAGAATGACCGTGACCACGATGGAAACCAAAAATTCAATGCGAAGCAGGTAAGGCCAGACATAGACTTTTTGTTCCCATTCTTTTCGGAAGGGTTCGACCTTCCGGTGATGGGTTTTGGCCAGGGCCTTGTCCTGTTCCAAACGATCAATTAGGCGATCGTTGGCGAAGGCCTGCCGAAAGGCGTACCAGGTGAAAAAAGGCACCAGAAACAGAAGTGCAACAATTGGAATATTGTCGGGTTTAGAAGCAATTTCCCAGAGCTGAGCCCAATCCATCTACTGAGTAACCTCCTCCCTCAGCGGCTGCCTGAGGGATCAAAACGGACCAAAGGACCGTGAAACGTCATTTCAAATCGAACCGAAACCTTATTATTTACGAGGAAACTTCATTTCCCTTTCCAGGACCACGGGAGCGGGTCCTGAGATGCTCCCATCCTTGCGCACACGCCAGAAATGGACTACCAGAAAGATCGAGATCAACAAGGGAAGCGCGATGCAGTGCCAGATGTAGGCGCGAAGCAGGGCATTTGCATCCACGATCGATCCTCCCAGAAGAGCGAATCGTACGTCGTTGAAGGCCGTCATGCCCAGCTGGGCTCCGAAAGGACCTTCATGTCCTAGCAACGGCGTCGCTCGGGCCATGTTGGTGCCGACGGTCACCGCCCAGAATCCCAGCTGGTCGTCCGGCAGCAGATACCCCGTGAAGGACAGCAACAGGGTTAATACCAGGCAGATCACGCCAACCGCCCAGTTGAATTCTCTCGGCGGCTTATAGGACCCGGTCAGGAAGACACGAAACATGTGCAACCACACGGTGATGACCATCAGGTGGGCTCCCCAGCGATGCATGTTCCGCAACAAGCCTCCGAAGGGAACATCATTGTGCAGATACATGATGTCCAGGTAGGCCTGTCCCTTGGTGGGATGGAAGTAGAACATCAAAAACACACCGGTGATGGTCAGGATGATGAATAGATACAAGGTTATGCCGCCCATCCCCCAGGTGAAACTGAACCGGACCGCATCTCGATTGACCTTGGCCGGTTGAACGTGCAAAAAGACGTTGGTCAATACTGCCAGCGCTCGGTTGCGGGGAGAATCGTCCAGCTTGTGGCGAAAAACCGATTTCCAGAGCTGGGTCGCCTTGTACTGCTTGGCGGCCTTTAGGTCTGCCGCCCCCTTGGCCTGAAAGGACTGCAGGCCTTTCTTCAGGCGATCAACCAGAGAGGCAGGCGGCTGCGGATCTTCTTCTGAGGGCTTCTCGGGTGAGGTTGTTTTTTCTTCGTTTGCCATGGTCTGGTTGGTAGCGGAGGAGTCCTGGGACTTCCAGATTAAATCTTAATAATGGAACCATCCTCTCCAAACCTACAGGGAGCTCCCGGCGGGCATTGAAAGAGTGTGCTGGTGTCTACCACGATCTGTCCCTCGGCATCGAGTTGGACCCCGGCTCGATCCATGGGCCGAGGCGCCGGACCCTCAAAATTGATTCCTTCGGTATCGTATCCGCTTCCGTGACAGGGACATTTGAATTTATTCTCACTTTCGACCCAGTCCGGTGTGCAGCCCAGATGGGTGCACTTGGCGAAGATGACAAAAATCCCCTGGGTGTTGCGAACCACCCAGATCCGATGTTCCTGCTGGAATCGAGTGTCCACCCCAAAGCCAAAATCCGAAGGATAGCCGATTCGGAAGCTCGTTTTGGGCTCAAACAGGATGCGAGGGAAGAAAAACCTCAGGGCCATCAGACAATTAACGCCAAGGAAACTCCAGATACAGGCCCAGGCAAAATTTCGCCTCCGAATGAGCTTCTTTTCTTTTCGGGCTTTTAGATCTTCAGAAACAGTCTCTTCGGTAGTGGTCTCAGGAGTATTTTCTGACATAGCCGTTGATGAACACTCAGTTATTTGTAATAGCCCAACTACAAGGGGAACGCTTCAACCTCTTCGGGCACCACTAAACAAGGCCATCCCCGCTCTACAAATATGATATCGAGTCTGGGCGATCTGTCAAGAGCCTTAATGGGACTCAATCGCGATCCTGCCGAAAGGCAAAAATGACGATCGATGACATGAGTATTAGCGGAGGAAACAGAAGGACCAGAATCCCTAAATTGATGGCCTTGAGGGTGCTTTCCGACTGGCCGATCAGAGCCGTCTTGCACAGGGGGCAGGACTGGGCCAAAGCCGGAGACGAAGAGAGCAGAAAAACCAGAAAACCAAACAGCGCCAAGGGGATCAGGCGGGGTAGTTCAGCTGACACTGACACGGTCCAGGCAACCAGAATTTTTGTGAATCGCATGGTGTTTTTACTGGCGAAAGTCCAGAAGCCTCAGGCCGTCCGGAAAAACAATGAACATCATGGCGATGCAGAAGGCCACCGCCGGAATGATGGTCAGAACCAGGCTGAGTCTTTCGTAGCGTAGATGCATGAAATAGGCGAGGATCAATCCGGTCTTTCCGAAGGAGAGCATCAGCAGAAGACCCAGCATCAGGGCCACCGACAGGGTTTGGTAGGCCAGCACCACCTCGACCACCGTCAGAATTAACAAGCCCGACCAGACCGTAAGATAAAGTCGGTTGTGATTGTCATGATCTGAACTCATCTTCTGCTCTCTTTCTTTATCGATCGTTCTATTTGCTCAGTTGTATTTTTCAATTTTACATCTGGTTGGACAGCAGATACACCATGGGGAAAATAAACATCCACACCAGATCCACGAAATGCCAGTAAAGCCCACTGACCTCCACGTCCTCCGCCTCGAATTTGCCCTTTCCAAAGCCAAAGGCCACGATGGCCAGATAAATCACTCCCCCCGTGACGTGGGTCATGTGTAGTCCGGTCAGCGTAAAAAAGGAGGCACCAAAAAGCGGGACACCCCAGGGGTTGGCGAAAGGGGTGACGCCCTCGTGGATCAGCGTCAACCATTCATTGATGTGGAGAATCATGAAGAGCACTCCGCCCCCGATGGTGGCCACCATCCAGACGACGGTCTGCCTGATTTGCTGCCGCTTGGCCGCTGCCACCGCCATCACCATGGTCAGGGAACTCGAGAGCAAGCATAAGGTCATGACGCTGGCCATGAAGATGCTCATCCCCCCAAAGGGTCGAGGCCACTCTACGCTGGCCAGACGCACATAACTGTAGGCGATCAAAAAGGCGGTAAAGGTCAAGGTGTCCGACATGAGAAAGAGCCACATGCCAAACTTCTTGGAACTGACCCCGAAAGGAGATCCTCCTCCGCCCCAGGCGGAGACTCTGGTTTCACTTGCCATTTCAGCCATCCATTACCTCCAGAACAGAAGCAGCCCCAACAGATAAATCCACAATCCGTCCATAAAATGCCAGTAAAGTGCGGTCACCCCCATGATGGTGGCTACCGAAGTATTTGAATTTTTTCTTTGAATCTTCCAGGAAACGTACACCAGAGCCAACAAACCTCCCAGCAGATGGAGGGCGTGGGTTGCAGTCAAGACGTAAAAAAAGGAACTACTTGGATTGGAATCCAGATAGACTCCATCGGCGGCCAGTTGCTGCCAGGCCAGTATCTGCCCGGTCAGAAAGGCTGCACCCAGGACCGTGGTGGCTCCCCACCAGAGCTGGAAGCGGCCACTGCCGGCATAGCCGCGCCGGGCCTTCTCCAGGGTGAAACTGCTGGCCAGCAAAATGAGGGTATTGGGCCACAAAATACCGGGAAGAGCGGTGGCCACCCAGTCGTCGGAGAGGCCGCTGCGAACTACCAGGGCGCTGGTAAAGGCGGCAAAGATCATGAATATGGCGGCTAGCGCCAGCATCATCCCGGTGTAGTAGCGACGTTCCGGTAAAGAGCGGGGTTGCCCCTTTCCAGGGTCGCCGGAGTCGCCTCGATTAAAGCCGGCCCGGTTTCCACCCGGCGGAGGAGGACTTGTTTCGGTGAGTGGAGGGGCAATCGTCGCCATGGCTTAGCTTTCTGCCTTCTCCGGAGTCGTCTGCATGGTAAAGTCCTCGGCCTCTCCCGGTACACTGTACTCATAGGCTCCCCGGTAGACCACGGGTTCCTTGCCGCCGAAGTTGTCATGGGGCGGGGGCGAGGGAATGGTCCACTCCAGGGTGGTGCAATTCCAGGGATTCATCTCCGCTTTTGGAC
>JAPYTY010000061.1 GCA_029942065.1 Acidobacteriota bacterium
AAGGCGGAGGAGATAGGAGAAGCGCGCTGTGCGTGCTGAGAAACTCCTTGCTGAAGCTCGGAGTGGAGAAACGCGTCGCTCAGGCTCCGCGTGGAGAACAAAAAGGTTTGGGATTTAGGAATTTGAATTTTCGGATTTTCGGCCCAAGGGTCGCCGGTTCGGGTCCAGGCCTCCCGAACTCTGTCTTCTCTCTCCTGTCTTCTTCACCCCAGTTGGCTTCGCAGATAGCGGCACATGTGCCAGCCGTCCAGATAATTGAAAGGGAACTTGGCCAGGGTATAGTGACCACAGGGTAGAAACACCCGCTGATACGCCATCTGGCGGGCCTCGTATTCCTCAAAGATTTTTTCCGTTAGCTCGGGTCTGAAGGTGAGATCATACTTGGCAGTGAGTAGAAGATGGGGCCGATTGCGGTTTTTCAGTCCCTCGACATGAAACCAGGGACTGATAGGAGCCCAGCAGTGGCGCAGGTCGTCCTGGGAAATGCTTCCTTCCAGACCCCAACGAATGTAGCGGGTAGACAGGCCTGTCCAGACCACATCGCCAAAGAAGGAGGAGACGTGATTGAAAACACCGGTACAGAACGAGGGATCATGAACAAAGGCCAGGTAGGCGACGCAGGACCCGACGCTGGTTCCCAGGACCCCGACCTTCTTATAACCATTTTCTTTGAGCCACTGGCCAATCTGGCAAACCTCCAGGACCGCCTGGCGGGTGGCATGCAAGGTTCGGCCGATGTTGGGACTGATCATGTAGTCGGCGCGCTGCATCTCTGAGTTCAGCCGCTGTTCGTGATAGGGCATGCACAGACGCACGGCTGTTATTCCCAACCGCTTGATCATCTGGCACAGACCCACGTGGCTGTCCTCCTGGGCATTCCACTGAGGTATCACGATCACAGCACTCTCGGCTTTCGGGGCCCTGAAGATGCGACAGTACACGCTGTTGTTTTCCGGGTAGGGGCCGGGGGTCGGAGTGGCAAAGGTCAACCCGTCCTTGATCTCGACCGCATCCTCGATCGGGGGTGGTTGGTAGTAATGATCGCTGTCTTTCAAGATTTCGTCGACGTGGTTCCTGAGGATTTCCAGGGGACTGGAATGTTCGCCGAGCTGATTATTGTTGTCGATCCAGTCCAGACCCCAATCGAAGGGGAAAATTCTGCGGTGGGGATCCCGAAGGGTCAGTCGGAGTTCCCGATTGTGCATCCAACGCTGATAAAAACTCATACTTCGTCGGATTCGGAGAGCTCTTGACGAAACTCCACTTTGTACAGTTCAAGGAAGGTCAGGCCCAGGGCAACAATAATGGGGCCAAAGATCACTCCCTCTATGCCAAAGTAGTTGATCCCGCCCAGCAGGGACATGAACACCAGGAGCGTGTGCATTTTCACCTTGCCTTCAATCAACAGAGGCCGTAACACGTTGTCAATAAACGCTACCAGAAAGCCTCCAACGATCAGGATGATCCCTTGAACCGGTGACACGGCGATCAGAAAATAGATGCCCCACGGCCCCCAGATGATTCCAGTGCCCACGATGGGAAGCAAGGAGAACACACCCATCAGGAACCCCCAGAAAAGGGCATTGGGGATGCCGATCGCCCAGAATAGCACCCCTCCTGCCACGCCCTGGGCCAGTGCGGTCAGCAAGGTTCCAAGGACCGTTGCCTTGGCCACTTCCTCGAATTTGTCGATGACGGCTTGTTCGTATCGGTTGGAGAGGGGGGTCAGAATTTTCACTTCCTCCATCAGGCTTGATCCGTCCCGAAAGAGAAAAAACATGGTGACCATCATGATCAGGAAATTGGCGATAACGCTGAATAAGCCCTGCAGGATGTTCGTGCTCTGGCGTATAAAAAAGAGGCCAATCTGCTGGAAACCGGCTGTGACGCTTCCCACGATATCAAGGGTCTCCCAATCGACGTAGGGACTGAGCCATTCAATCGCCGGCTTGACATAGGGTGAGTCCTGCAAATCAATAATGTCCTGGAAGCCACCGTCTTCCAGATATTCCTGGCCCTGCTGATAGACTGCCCCGATTTGACCCATCAGGAGGATCACAAGAAGCCCAACGGGCAGGATGATGGCGGCGGTCACCCAGATGCAGGTGAGCAGAGCAGCCCAGCTGCGATTTCCCTTGAGTTTGCTTGACGTCCAGGAAAAGACCGGATAACAAAGAGTCACTAAAATGACGGCCAAGCTGATGGATAGGAGAAAAGTCTGGAAGATCCGAAAAACAAAATAGAGGAAGACCAGCGAGATAATCAGTAAAAAAATGCGTAAATAGTTGCGTTCTTGCATGCTGAACGATAATACACAGTAAGTCGAAGGTGTTAAACCCGGTTTGTAATTTCCGGCTTCTAACAAGAAGGTGGAATCGTGGTTGTTCCCGTCAAGGGTTGGGTCTGCATCCGAGGATCCTTTCATGATGCTTTGTCCGGTATGTTCCTCCAGTCAGGGAGAGCTTTTCACCAGCGCCTTTGACCGCGTTTTGAACCGTCCCGAGCAACCCTGGAGGATCCAACGCTGTCCTGACTGCGGATTTGGGTGGACCGAGCCTCCCCTGAGAGATGAAGAGATCAAACAACACTACCCGCCAACCTATCTGGGAGACTCCAGGCGAACCGTGGAAGAGTTTCTGGCGGGTCGACTTCAGCAAAGTCGTTCCTGGAAAAAGGAAGTGGAGAAGGTCGATCTGGTCCAGCGCTTTGTTTCCGGTGGGCGCATCCTGGATGTAGGCTGTGGAGACGGGAAGTTCCTCTGGGCCCTGGACGCGCGAAGGTGGGACCGGGCGGGTGTGGAGTTCTCCGAGGACACCGTTCGGCTGGTCAATCGGAAAATCGATGATCTGAAGCTGATTGAAGGGGATATCTTTTCCCCGGAGCTCCCGGAAGGCTCGTTTGACGTGGTGACCTTCTGGCACGTCCTGGAGCATCTGCCGCGGCCTCAGCAGGTACTCGAGAGGGTCCAGCGGCTTTTGGCTCCCGGGGGAAGAGTCTTTATTTCTTTACCCAATTTCGACAGTCTGCAAGCTCGTCTGTTCCGACGCTACTGGTACGCTTTTGACGATGTGCCCCGGCATCTTTATCATTTTGCGCCCTTGCCCCTGGAAAGGCTGCTTCGGGAGAAGGGTTTCGAAGAGCCCGAACATCGCTTCTTTTCTTCGATCGTGAACATCCACTGTCTGAAATACAGCCTGATCAATTGGTCCGAAGCTTACTTTGGAAGCCGTTTACCCTACTATTTGCTCAAGCCGCTGTTGATGATGGTTCCCCTGCTGGAACGGATCACCGGCCGCTACGGAATGCTGACCACGGTCGCCCGAAGGGTTGATGCAGGATTGAGGTGAATGGGGGTTTGTCACGGGATCCATGAAACAAATTCCTTCCTGAACGTAATATACTTCCGGGAATGCCCAAAACAGATGAAGAGTTGGTCAAAGCCACTCTGGAAGGAGATCCCCACGCTTTTGAGGAGATTGTTGAGCGGTACCAGAGGCTGGTGTTCAGTATCATCTATCACTACGTGGGAGGCCGAGACCTGGTTGAGGACCTGGCCCAGGAGGTTTTTTTAAAGGTGTTCCGATCTCTCGCGACCTTCGACATGAGAGGGCCCTTGAAGTCCTGGGTTTCCCGCATTACGGCGAATACCTGTCTGGATGAGCTGAGAAAACTCCGAAGGCAGAAGGTTTACACCTTCACCGATCTGAGTGGAGATGACGAGAGTCGGATCGAAGACTTTTTCGAGCAGTTCACCAGTAAGGGGCTTTTGACCGAGAACGATGTGTCCGACCTCTTTGTGTTGCTCGAGAAACTTTTAGGGCGGCTCAACGATAAGGATAAGATGGCCTTTGTCCTTCGTGAAATGGAAGGACTGAGCTACGCGGATGTCGCGCAGGCTATGAAAATGACCGAAGTGGCGGTTCGGATCCGGATTAGCCGCTCCAAGAAAAAACTCCAAACTGACCTGGAGGAAATTCTCCTGTCCGGGAAGAGGGTGGACAATAACTGAAGATCACATTGGGCTCTCGGAGTTGGAGTTCGAAAACACCGAGAGCTTCCCCCATGCGGAACACTGTGAAGAGTGCAGTCAAAGATTGTCGATCTTCCGCTTTCTTGGCTTCCAGGTGAAGAATGCTCCCGGGATGGACACCCCACCGTTCTTTTCGAAGCGAGTCAGTCAGCTAATCCGGTCGGCGAAGGTTTCCTTCGCATTTTCCCTGCAGCAGGCTGTCAGGCAACTAATTCCTGTTTTCATGGGTTTGTTTTTGGCGACCAGTCTCCTGCTTTACTGGATGACCGACACGGACTCTGCAATCGAGCAGTATTCGGAACTCTTTTTTGAACAACCCTTGCAGGAGGATCTGTCAATTGACTATGTGGTGGATTTTCTTGGAGACGTGCTGCAGGAGGAACCCGTCCCGTGACCGATCGAGTGAAGGCAACCTGTCTGGTGCTGCTGACTTTTACGGGCGGGATCGTGCTGGGAGGAATGCTCGCTTTTTTTCTGGTGCAGCCTCGTTTCCCGGGTCCAGGGAGAGGTTTTCCCGAGCGCTCGCAGCAACCCAGAGATCAGACTCGCGGGGCCATGGGCCGACTTGCCGATAGGTTGGGTCTGGATGAAACCCAGCAAGACGAGCTCAACCGGATTCTGAGGGAGAGTCGTCAAACTCTCAATCAACTCAACCAGCAGACTAACCGGCGCAATCGAGCCATTCGTGAGAAAACTCAGGAGCAGATTCGACAGATTCTCGATCCTGCTCAGATGGAACAGTTCGAGGGATTTTTGGCCAGGCAGAATCGGATGCGCCAAAGACAACGATCCAACCCGGGATCGAGAAGATCCCCGTCCAACCCCAGGTGAGGTCCCTGGGGTCTTGCCGTGAGAGCTCCATAGGCTTTTCCCAGCCTGCCGCATCTAGTACTATATGGAACCGTATGAATAGGAATGGTTTGTTGCTGTTGTTGTTCACCTCGCTGGGTCCGGTGCTGTGGGCCCAAAGTCCTCCATCTCAAGCCGAGAACAAGTGGGAGGTCTCGCCCTTTGTCGGGTTCGGCGGTGCGGGAGATGGTTCATTTGCCACTCCCGTTGAAGAGGGGACCAGCCAGAATGTGGGATTGGATCTGGATCAGGGCTTTGTCCTGGGTCTTCGAATCACGGAGAACCGAGGGCGGTATTTTGGAGCGGAGTTGGAGTACTCTTTCACTGGTCAGCCGCTGTTTTTTCGGGATTTGAGCCCAACCTTACCGTCTCTGGCTCTGGATCACACGGTCCACAAACTTGCCTACAGTCTTCTGGTCTATGGGAGAGAGCGACAGGAACGAATTCGGCCCTTTGGGTCCATAGGATTTGGAACCTCTTTTTTTCAGGTGAGCAATGACTCACAAGATGAGGCTATCCGACAGGGGGTTGACCTGAAAAACCGGTGGAAGCTGGCCTTCAGCTACGGCGGCGGCGTCAAGTTTCGGATGGCTCCCCGTTGGGGTATCCGTGTGGATATCAGGGATCAATTGACCGGTGTGCCCGATTTTGGATTCCCCTCACAAGCTCCCCTGCTGGAGGGTGGAGAGACGGGGCCGGGCTTTCGCGCTGAAGGGCTCCTGCACAACTGGCAGACCACCTTCGGTCTCGTCTACCATCTTCGTTGATAGGCGGCACTGCAGCAAGTAAATAATCTCTGCATAATCCGGGCTAGTGCGTCATCGAGTAGATGATGTAATTGATGCCCAGCTGGAAGGCGAGATTGGCATACTCCCTGGGATACACTTCCTGTTCGGCCCACTCCCAGGCATCGCCCAGGTCAACGTTGTGGTTGATCATGACCATCAAGCGGCCGGTGCTGTCGTGAATGCCCCGGTAGTGAGCCTCGTAGCCCCCCTTCTCCCATTTCCTTCCACTGTAGACGAATTGAAGTCCCGGGACCTGGATGAGTTCCTGGATGTCGTAATAACAGTGGAAGATCGGGTGACTCAAGGGAAGGTCGATGGGCTCATACTCGGGAAAGACCTTTTTTATCTGGGTGTAGAAGTTTTGCCACTCATACTCGCCGTGAAAATCATCCACCACCAGGAAGCCGCCACGAAGCAGGTATTCTCTCAGTTGCCGGGCTTCCTGGTCCGACAATCGCATGTTCCCCACTTCAACGGCGTAGACAAACGGGTAACTGAACAGATCCGGATCCATGATGGGGAGAGCCTTTTGCTGAGGGTTCACAAACCCGAAGTCGGTCAGTCTTCCCAGTCCGTAGATGAACTGGCGGTCCGCCTTGGGGTAGTCGATCGCCCATGATCTGTCCACCCACCCATCCTCGGAATAGACCAGCCGTAAAAAAGTGAACTCGCTGGAATCAGGGTTCCCGGAACGGGGTTGCTCATCGTCTCCGGCTGCTGCGAGGCTGAGCGTGAAGAGGAGTAAAAAAAAGCTTGTACGCATTTACCGTTCTTATTATAACCTGTTCTGTAGACAGTTAGTCCGGAACCTTTTCAGGTGTTCAAATGCGTGGAATCACAGTAGTCGTTACCTTCCTCACTGTGCTGGTTCTTGTTGCCGCGTTCCATCCCGTTGCGGTACAGGAGCCCTCCCTTGCATCCCTTACCGATCAAGAGTTTGAGCAGTTATCCCTGGCCGTCAGCGAGGCACCGGGGTACTTCGATACCGACAATTTGATTTCCAACGAAGTTTCCTATGTGCATGTGATTCCCAAACTGAAGGAAGTGACTCGCAAAGGAGGGGCTTACCTGGGGGTAGGACCCGACCAGAATTTTACCTATATGGTTCATCTACGGCCGGCCTTCGCCGTGATCATCGACCTGCGCCGCGAAAACCTGCTTCAGCAGCTCTATTTCAAACAGATTATTGAATCATCAGAGGACCGCTGGCAGTTCCTGTCCTATCTTTTTGGCAGGAAAATTCCAGGTGGGTTCCAGGCGGATACTCAAGTTGACGTCACCCATCTGGCGGAACATTTCCGGAGCTTTTCGACCGACCCGGAATTCTTCGAAACGAATTTTCTTGAAATCTGGTCCGCTATGCGTACCCGCTTCCCCAGGCTGATACGAGATGAGGATCGCACGACCGTTCAGGCGATTGCTCGGGCTTTCTTTGAAGAGAATTTACAATTGAAATTTCGAAGTCATGGCCGGCGGCCCCGTCCTTACTATCCGAGCTACGAGCAGTTAATCCGAGCGGAGGATGATCGAGGTGAACTGAATCATTACCTGAATACGGAGAGTGGGTTTCAATTCCTCAAGCAGATTCAGTCCCGCAATCAGGTGGTGCCCGTGGTAGGCGATTTTGCCGGCCCGAAAGCCGTGCGGAGCGTGGGGGAGTACCTCCAGGACCGAGGTTATGTGGTCTCCGCTTTTTATTTATCCAATGTGGAGTCGTATCTGTTTCAGGATGGAAAGTTCCCTGTTTTTGTCGATAATCTGAGATATCTTCCGATGGATCGCGACAGTGTCATGATCCGCAGCTACTTCAATTACCGGCGGCGCCATCCTCAAACCAGGCCTGGCTTCGTGGTGACGTCCATTTTGCAACGGTTGGAAAGCTTTCTCGAACTTCAGGCGGAGCGACCCTATCGCAACTACTGGGATGTGGCGAGTCGGGACTTTATTGCAAGATGAGCGCTGGTCGCTGACAAAAAATTATTAGTCCTGCCCTCTGATAGAAAATCCGAAATCCTAATTCCGAAATTCGAACTCCAGTCCTAAAATCAAATCAAAACTGTATAACCTTAGGAGTGTGGGAGGCGCCTCAGTGCGCCGATTCCGGTTCGCCAACACCACCAAGATTCACACGCTTTCGTTCCTTTGGGCAGCCTGTTGTAGGGGCGCACTGAGTGCGCCAACAGCAGGGATTGTAACGCCAAGAAGGGCGCACGGCTGTGCGCCCGTGCGCCCCTACAAACGGGAAGCTGGGCCTAGCCGAAAAGGCCAAACTGTGTGAGGGCACCTCGACTTCTGGTCATCGGTCAGCACGGTCCACGGCTCATCGGGTAGCGTTTTCGCGGGTTTGAAACAGAAAAATTGAGCGGGCTTCGGATTTGGGTTTTCGGATTTCTGATTTCTCTTCAGCCAGGCTAGTCTGGCTGCCTCAGGTCAGCTCCCGGATCAGAATGTTGCGGTTGGAGCGGAACAGCGCACCTTGACGAAGGATCTTTTTCTCGCTCTGGAGGTGGCTCAGCTCCAGTGTCTCTCGGATGAAGGAAACCATTCTGGCGAAGTAAAGGGCTTTCAGCGCCTCCACGATGCGAAGCTTTTCGGCCCGGTTGCCGGCGCACGAATAGGCCTTGAGGAAGCTGTACACGATGTGGACCCATAAAAAACTGGAGATTCGAAAGCGATGCACATCAAACATATGCTGCACCTTCCGGGCCGCCTCAGCCGGGAGAATCTGTCCAATGAGTTTCTGACTGGAGGCGAATTCCTCAGCCGCCACTCGTTTCAACCGCTTGTAGTCGACGCCCAGTTCCTGGGGCTCGGAGAGCTGTTCCGTGCTGCCGTACACCGGCGGGGTTTCCGAGATGATTCCAGAGGTGACCCACCTCTCTTTGCAGGCCAGTAGCCTGGAGAACAAGGTGTCGACCACCTGGGTAAACATTTCTCCCAATTTTGGAGCGCTGGGTTTATGGATCTTGCTGCCCAGAACTGTCTGGGCCACCGGGAAATCCCCCATCAGGGCTTCAACCGTCATGAAGATGTCCACTCCATACTGGCGAACACTCTTGCTCCAACTTCGAGTGATCCAATGCTCCATCAGTTTTCCTGAAAAGGCAAAGTCGCCGCCAATGGGCTGGCGGATTTGCTTGCCCAGAAGACCCACCAGGAGGGGATAGCAAATAAGGTTGGTGATGGTCCCGTCGTACTCGTTACGGCTGTACATCGGCGCGACGAACTCATAGCCTTCCAGGATGGGCTGGGCCAGAGAACGGGGCCAACCAGGAGTGATGCTGCGCAAATCAGCATCCACCACAACCACCGCCTGCGGCTTGTAGTTCCGAAGATAGGAGAACAGATTGTGAAAATTGTTTCCCTTCCCCTTGATTCCCGCAGGCGTGGAGAGATAGACCTTGGGGATGCCGAAGCTCTCGGCCCCCAAAAATTGGTCCGCCGTTCCGTCGTCGGAAAAGTTGTCGGCGTTGACAACCGCGGTGTTGAGTTTCGGATAGTACTTCTTGAGTCCTTTGGCCACTTGTTCCACGACAAAGGCGATATTATCGGCTTCGTTGTAGGAAGGAATTCCCACCACCAGGTCGACCGAAGCGTCCTTGAGATCATTACGAACCAGAAGGTCTTTGCTCATCAGAGTATCTGTTGCAACTCCTTATCCGGTAGCCATCTTTAGTATTGACAACGACTTAACCCTGAATGTTTATATCAAAATTAGGTGACGATTCGTCTTGGCCAGGTAGAGGGGAGGTTTCTCCTGATATGAACTGGCTGGAAGTCCTCCGGCTGTTTCCATCACAATGTTTGTTATCGAGGGACTACCAGGGAGGTTGCCGCCGATGTGCAGCATGGTAGAACTGGTTCTAAATCTGCGGTCTTGAACAGGAAAATAATGATATGAGCGAACAAGCACCCAGGCAGCCTGATCC
>JAPYTY010000062.1 GCA_029942065.1 Acidobacteriota bacterium
GTCTCTTAACTGGAGAGCCGAAATGTCCCACTTTCGCTGAAGACCTACATCCCAAAAGCACGCAAAACGTGAACATTCAGGGAGAATGACTTTTCCACACCAGCACAGCGATTAAAAAGAGGAAAGCCAGAGGGCGGAATCTCAGTGTGGCATCCTTCATCGCGGCCCACCTCAACGGGAGCCAATCAGAATAAACCGATATCGAGCCTTCTGTTCGGGTGTTCTATCCGCACCGCCTCGATATTTCTGGGACAGGGTCTCGAAGAGATCCTCGACTAACTGAGGGTCTTCCACCACGGTGGCCCGCCCCGGGTAGAGTTCGTCCTCCACACGAAACCGGATGTTGGGATCCTGAATCAGGAATTGCATCCAACGGTTTTCGATGCTTGTGGCCAGGCCATAGAAGGCTCCATCGTGAAAAAGACTGGAGATATTGACCGAGTATGGCGCCGAGGGCCTCACTTCGATGGTGACGCCGCGGGCTTGCTGGGTGAAGCTCCAGTCCTCGATCGACTCGGTGATTTCCTCTCCCGCGAGCCGCTTGCCTGGAATTTGACCCCAGGGATCACTGCGGTTGAGGTAAAAAACGAAAAGAGTCCCGACCGTCAGGGCCAGCAGGATGGCGATGCCTTTGAGTACTTGCTTGATCATGTTCTCAATGCTAAATCCTGAGCCGCCCTGAAAGCAATTCAAATCATCCTCTGTTTTGGGCTGGGGTGGGCTGGGGTGGGCTGGATCAGGGTGGCGGGCGAGGTATGCCACCTCATTCCAACCGGGAAAATGCTTGGAGAGGGTGACGGCCGAAATGAAAAAGGTTCTGGTAGTGGCCTTCTATTCCGGTAGGCGCTGGACCTGCTCCGGGGTGAGGGTTCTGGCGAAGATTCTTACCGGGTCCTGGGTGGTGGGCTCATCATCCCTGCCGCTGGCCGGCTCCACTCCACAACCCACCAGTTCCAGAAAGCCTGTGGAGTCGCAGCTGCAAGCCCACAGGTCCACCGAGACGAAGTTATCGAATGATGTGCAGCGAGGGATTTTACTGATTTTTTCGAAATCCAGAGAGTGCAGAGCGCGCATCGTCCGCTCGCCCTGGGCTGGGGAAACGCTCCACAGATGTTTCGGGGTCAGGACTTTCTGACAGCGTTCGCAAAAGGGTACCGAACGAACCACCTCTGCTGCCGTTCTATAGGCCATTACCAGCCCCAGAAAGGTGCTCAACCCCAAAAGGACCAGGATCACTCCTTCCCAGGCAGCAGGAAGAGACACCGGCTCCGCCAGCCAGGTGAAACCGAGACTTCCGCCCACCATGAGGCGGACAAACCACAATAGCCAGTCAAAGAGAAAGGACTCCCCAGGCGATGTGGCCAGCTGCGCCACCGTCAAGAACAGAACCAGTCCTCCCAGAGCCCCTATCAGTGCGATACCGCCCGCCTGTGCGGGAAGACGGCAGCGAGCCTGAGCCACAACACTCCCCACATTGCTGCCAACCGTCATGCCTGCCACAAAGGGAGCTGCCAGCATGATTCCGACGATGAGCACCGGCATCACGAAAATGAAGACGGGCAGAAGGTTATGAATCAGATTCAGCCCTACGGCCAGGGCCAGCAGGAGTGCTCCCTTGAATAAACCGACCAGGAATCCCTGCACACTCTCGAGGAAAAGAACCGAGGTCTGTCCTGGCTCTCCGCTTGGTTTGTAGGCCATTTCCACGGGGGAACCCTAGTCCACGAACATATCTTCCGAACGTGGAGAGTCTACAGCATCGAGGTAAAAGTCAAGTAGCTCCTGGGTTTCATCTCCAGCTACATCCTTATACAGCTACCGGGGTTCCAAACCTGTGAGAGCAGGCCCAGCAGAACTCCCGCTGGAACTCATTGTCCTGGCCGCAGGAAGGACAGGCCAGCTGGTGGTCAGGATCGAAGGTCACAGGCGAAATGGCGTCGATAGTCATGGTCTTAAGCATTCTAATCGACCGTTTGGCGCCAGAGCTTTAGAAGTTTTTCCGTTCAAGGTCGGAGGAAGTCTTCGTTCCGCTCAGATGAAGGCGGCGACGCTGCAGGAGATAACCTCTGCCCAAAACCAGCCAAAGATTGGCGTCCCTTTTCATCTTGCCTCCCGGAATGGAATGTATTATAAAGTTTACAACTAACCTGAAGGGGGTGTTTTAAAATATGGAAAAGAAAAAGATTTCACGGCGCAATTTTTTGGCAACTGGGCCGGCGGTGGCAGCCGGTTCGGCGATCAGCAGCTGCGGCGTCACTCAAGAACCCGAAGGGGTGCACGGCACCCCACCCTCAGGGATTCCCCTTCGAGTCCAGTCCCTGATGTCGGTGTTGACCCAAAAGGGGTTGATTGACCCCGAGGCCGTGGACACGTTGATCGAGTACTACGAAACAAAGATCGGTCCCCATATTGGAGCCCGGGTGGTAGCCCGGGCCTGGATGGACCCGTCCTTCAAAATTAGGCTGCTCGATGACGCTTCCTCCGCCATCACCGAGTTGGGACTGGAGGGGATCGGGAACTCACGGGCCGACCTGGTTGCCCTTGCCAACTCTGGCCAGGCGCACAACGTGGTCGTTTGCACCTTGTGCTCCTGCTACCCCTGGGCCCTTCTGGGACTTCCTCCCAGCTGGTACAAGGATTTTGCCTATCGATCCCGGGTCGTGATCGAACCGCGGGCGGTGCTGGAGGAGTTTGGATTGGAATTGGAAGAGGATGTGGAAGTTCATGTCTGGGACAGCACCGCCGATCTGCGCTATCTGGTGATTCCAGAGCGCCCGGAGGGAACCGACGGGATGACTGAGGAAGAACTGATCGAACTCGTTACACGGGATTCCATGGTAGGCGTTGAAAAACTGAACCCCTTTCAGCCGGAGGGAAGGGCATGAACGGTATCCATGACATGGGCGGCATGGACGGGTTTGGAAAAGTTCGGCCCCGGGACAGTGAAGTGTTCCATGAGGATTGGGAGAAGCAGGTATTCGTCGCTAATCGGTTGGTACGAACACCCAGCCTCAATGAGGGTCGCTCAGCGGAGAGCATGAATCCGGTGGATTACCTCGGCTGGGGCTATTTCGGCCGGTCACTGCACTCGTTGGAAGGAAAGGTCCTGAGGCACGGGCTCGTTACTGAAGAGGAATTGAACAATCCGGAGGGAAGGCTGGCCAGGGTGGAAGGCTTTGAGGTCATAAGAGCTGAAGAAGTGGAAGCCCGTTTTCAGACCAGGCGAGGGAGCCGGATTCAGGTCGATGTTCCGCCAAGATTCCAGGTAAATGACCGGGTGATGGTCAAAAATGAGCATCCTCAAGGCCACACTCGCTGCCCCCGCTACTTCCGAGGACATCAGGGCCAGGTGCACAGGGATCGCGGAGTGTGGTCCTTTCCGGATCGGCTCGCCCATGGACTGGGAGACAAGCCCCAACACTGCTACTCCGTCAGATTCACAGCCACTGAACTTTGGGGGAGCCGAGCCGACCCCAGGGACGTTGTCTACGCGGACCTTTTTGAAGATTACCTGGAGGGGGATTCCTAGATGATCGACCCCAAAGCATTGAAGGATTTACCGTTGTTGCCCAGAGACGAGGAGGGCCCCGTTTTTGAGGAACCGTGGCAGGCCCAGGCCTTTGCCGTGGTTGTGAACCTCAACGAAGCGGGTCTGATCACCTGGAAGGAATGGGCCCAATGTCTGGGCAGCGTGCTTCAGGAAGCCGAATCGCGTGGCGAATACGATACGGGCAAACGCTATTATGAGCACTGGCTCATCGCTCTGGAGCGGTTCGCTCAGGAAAAGAATCTGGCCCAAAGCGACGAGCTGGAACAGGCCAAGGAAGAGATTCTCACCCGGTTCCTTGAGCATACCCATGATGGGCATACCCATGATTGATGATGAGCAGTGAGTCTTTTTGCCTGAATGAGGCTACAACCAAAAAGAGGGTACCAGAGATGAATGTAAAACCGACCGTATCCGTTTCACGAAGCCTGGCGATCCTGATGGCAACGCTGGGATCTCAGCAAATGGTTCTTGGCCACCATGCGGAAGTGATGCAGGGACATCCCCTGATTCAGGGCTTGAGTATGCCACTTCACGGACTGGATCACATGCTGATGGCCATTGCAGTGGGCATCATTGCCGTTCAGCTGGGAGGCCGAGCCGTATGGCTGGCCCCGTTGGGTTTTTCCCTGGTGCTGATAACGGGAGGCCTGCTCAACCTGGGTGGCATTTCAGTCCCTCTGCTCGAACCGATGATCTTCGCTTCGTTAGCTCTGGCGGGTGCGCAGCTGAGTCTCAAAAACCGCCTGCCTGCCGGGATCATCGTGGCCCTGTTTTCCCTGCTGGGCGCCTTTCATGGCCAGGCCCTGATCCAGCCACTCCTTGCTGAAGCCCCGCTGGCGGACCTTCTGTTGTTTACCGGCGGTTGTCTTGTGTCGGCTCTACTGCTTCTGTTCTCGGGCGTAGGGATCGGGTTCCTGCTCAAAAAAAAGGCCGGCCAAAGAGATCCGTTCCCCTTTGCCGGCGTCACCCTGGTGTTGAGCACTCTGGTGATTGGCCTGGTGCCCGAAGCCAATGGTTGGTTCATCACTGTGTTCGAGGGTTTAGGGACAGCCATCTTCTCTTGATCGGATTGGCGAAATTGAAACTCTTTGAGTCGGAGCTACAGGCATGAACGGTATTCATGACATGGGCGGCATGGGCGGGTTTGGCAAAGTTGACCCCCAGGATGATGAAGGTTTTCATGAGGATTGGGAAAGGCAGGTACGCGCCATCATCTCTTTGGTGCGTGTAGGGGGCGTTGATGAATTTCGCTTCACAATCGAGAGCCTGCCTCCGGTTGACTACTTGAGCCTGGATTATTTCGGCCGGTGGTTGCTAGCAAGGGAAAAAATGCTGGTGAAATACGGGCTCATAACCGAAGAAGAATTGAAGAACCCGGAGGGAAGGCTTGCCCGGACCGCTGGCTACCAGGCCGTAACACCTGAGCAAGCGGGAACCCGAACATCACGTTCCAAGCGAATGCAGCTGGACGTTCCGCCCAGATTTCAGGTGGGCGACCGGGTGAGGGTAAAAAATGAGCATCCCCGAGGCCACACCAGGCACCCCCGATACGTGCGAGGACATCGGGGACAGGTGCACATCGATCATGGAGTGTTTCCTTTTCCGGATAGGGTGGCCCATGGACTGGAAGACAAGCCCCAGCACTGTTATGCCGTCAAATTTACTGCCACCGAACTCTGGGGGAGCCGGGGCAATGCCAGGGACATTGTCTATCTGGATCTATTCGACGACTACCTGGAGGCGGCTTCCTGAGCTTTTGACTGCGGAATCTTCCCCTTGATTTCTCACCAACGTCCCGCCTATTTCGCTCCTGGGGCGGAGTACTCCGCTTGAGTGGCCGAGCAGCTTCCCGTGTCAAAGTCGTAGCGCGTGAAGTGAAACTTCTCGAGGTTTGACGGGAGAGGAACATAGCGACCGGCCGACATCATCGACTCGACGTAGTCGTAGACCTGCCTGACCTGAAGGGGAGAATCGATGGCCTGCAGCCATATGCATGCACCCCGATAAATGACCAGTACCACATTGGCGAGAGGGCAGGGGCCGAGACACCCCGCGATGGTCAGGTGGACTCGCCTGCGGATGGCTCGAGCCTTCCATACAGATTTCCATGCTTCCAACGGGACGGGTGGAAATCCCTTCTCGGTATTTCCGCAGCAGCAGCCCTGACAGACCAGGATGTGACCCTCTTGATGACGAATCTCCTGGACTTGGCCGGTTGGCGTTAATATGTCGACCAGGTTATCCGAACTCGCTTTTGACGAGTCGCCTGGAATTGACCGGATCCGGGATGGCTGCTTGGAACTCATGATGGCGACGGTTTGTTGCTAGAACTTGGCATGGTTGATCGTTTCCCTGATCCTGGATCTCACCGAATGTTTCCCCCTTATGGGGAGCAGACTGCCTTCAATGCTAATTCTTGAGCCCCTCTGAAAGCAATCGGAATTGCGCTTTTCAGCCTTACGAGACTCAGATAGTAAAGGTCCCGGGTCTTGAAGATCCATCCTTAAGGTCGGTCAGACTCTCTGCCTCCCAGGTTTCTTCCTCTGTCTGCTTGCGTCTTTTACGGACAATCGGAGTATTATAGTTTCCAGCATCAGTCAATTCAGGCAGCGAACATGAGCGGTACCGAAGGTGAATCCAGCACATCCGCGAACTCCTGGAAGGGAGAGGTCTTCGCGGGAATCATCAGGACCAAAAACTGGACAGGCGAACTCACGGTGTCCGATCGAGAGATGGTCGTGACCGGTCCGATGGGGATGCGACACGTTCTCACTGTGTCCCAGGTTGGGGAGGTTCGCGTTGCCGTCGGCCGATTCCTGTTCTGGTCCTGGCGTCTCAAAAACACGATCAGCATCAGTCACAACAACGATCAGGTGCCCTCCAAGATGGCCTTCCGTTCCCGGAGCACCCCCGCCCGAAATGCTCGATCGACAGCAAGCGCTCGGCTATCAGGTATCCTGAGGTAGCGGTCGAGGCGCCTCCCACACTCCGGACTCTTTATTCTGGAATCTTCTTATCGTGCGGCCTTCTTAACCTCACCGTCCTTGCTGTGGGCGCACTCAGTGCACCCCTACAACAGGTTGTTAGAACCCGCTGTTTCGGTCAGATGGCTTGCTTTTGTAGCGGCCCTCCGGAAGGTGGGAGGCGCCTCAGTGCGCCGATTCTAGTCCACAGCACGAACGCACGAGTCCACGAAGCGACAGGTACATCTGTCTAATGCAAGTAAAAAAAACAGGCAGGTATGACGTCCCCCAGCACCGCTACCACGATCAGCCCATCCAGCCCCGTGACCTCCAGGACGTCCCTGCCAGGGGTCTGAGCTTCCTGCCCCATGAATTTCAGGTCAAACTCATCGTTGGCATGAGTTTCATCCGATACACTGAAATTCAAATTTAACAGGTCACCCGGCGGAATAGGATTGGAGGAAGACACGGTGATTTGCAGAAAATTTTTCTCTTCTCCCTCTTTTAACTCTGTTTCTATGCTGAGGTCCAGAGACTCGGCAGCCGGTCCTTTGGTCACCGAGCCAAAGGAAATTGGTTCTTTTGGAAACGAGATCTCAAACCAGATTCTTCCGACACGGCTTTTGCCCGTAATCGAGACCGTGACGGGTACTGCCGCCTCTTCTCCGGGACCGGAGATGCCCATTCCCAGGATCACTGAAACTCTAGAGGAGGATTGCGCCGGTGCTACACCCAGCGTCAGCAAACAGACCAGGAACCACCCGGTCTTTCTCATGGAACCGCGTCTCCTACGCCCGTCCGATATGCCTGATCCGGAGAGTCCAGAGCGGTAGGTCAGGTGCTTCAATTCAGTGAACCGTGAACCACCTCGCCTCCCACCAGTGTCGTCACCACCTTGATCTCGGACAAAGCCTTATCAGGTACGCTGGTATCCAAGGGGTTCTTGTCCAGCACGATCAAATCAGCCAGCTTACCCGGTTCCAGCGACCCCAGTTCTTCTTCACGCAGAACATACTCGGCACCCCATCGGGTCATCATCAGAAGTGCAGTGCTGCGGTCCAGCTTTTCTCGCTCGCCGTAGACCGTTCCGTTGACTGCCTGGCGTGTCACCAGTACCTGCAAACCCCACATGGGCTGGCGCATGGGATCCGACCAGCGATCCGCTCCGTAGGTGACCTTCACTCCTGCATCGATGAGGCTTTTGGTGGGCATGGTCCAGCGCTGGGCTACTTCTTCTCCCCAGACTTGAGCGACGATGGGTGCAATGTCGTAAAGCAGGAAAGGCTGTAGACTCCACATCGCACCCAGTTCGGAGGCTTGCCTGATGTTGTCCTGGCTGATCATCAGGCCGTGATCGATGGCAAAGCGCTTCCCCATGATCGACTTTTCCTGATTGGCCTTCGCATAAGCATCCAAGCTGAGCAACACCGCCTTGTCTCCAATATTGTGTACGCCCGAAATGCGGTAGCCGTAGCGGTTGACAATGGCTGGAGCCCCGGGGGCCGGATCCAACGGGTCGTCCCATCTGCATCCCCCGTCGGCTCCGTAGGCATCCAGTGCAATGATCTGGTTTTTGGTCAAGGTGGTGCAGTTGTTTCCACCCCTGCCGTGGGGGGCCCCGGGGGGATCCCCGTCGGGACCCGAGATGGAGATGCCGATCATCCACATTCGGTCGGTCCCATGTCCCTGAATGCCTCCCATCCGTCTCAGGTACCTCTCCAGAAACGGATTCAACCTTCCAACCTCGTGGGAGTACGCCAGCCGTAGCGGCAGCTGGCCTTGCCGATCCATATAGGCGTATGTTGTGATGTAATTTCCCCCCAGACGCGACGAAACCGTCGTCACCCCGTTGGCCACCCACTCATCCAACTCCCGTTTGAAAAGGGGTGCACTCAGTTCCGGCGGTACCTGAGGGACCAGTTCCGCATTGACGGTCCCTCCGATGGCCCCCGAAAAACGACCATTCAAAACACCCTGATCATCCCTCGAATACCCGGAGATGTTCTCGCCATACATCTCCGTGATGATGTCCATCATCTTGGTGTTGGCGATTCCCGACCGACCGACTAATCCCGTGATGATAAAGATCGGGTTATCAGGAACGACGCTGTCCAGATCATGCCGCGTGAACTCCAGCAGCGCCTTGGGGCGAGTCATGTCGGCGTTCACATCTGTGGTAAATAGGGTGAAAATCCAATCCCCCGGGGATGCCGCTTCTGCTGCCCTCTTCAGATCGGCCAGTGCGCTCTCTCTGCTCCGCCAATTCACGGTCACATACCTGAAGCCATCCTGGCGCAGTCCCCGGATCAAGATCCTCTGGTACTCTCGAGGATGCTTGTAGATGGCATATTCGTACAGGTGGGAGTGAGTATCAATGACTCCCGGCATGAGCGCTCTGCCCTCCAGGTTCATCCTCCGGGTATCGGGCCCTGCCATCCTCAAGATGCGATCATCATCGCCGACCGCCAGGATCTTGCCGTCGCGAACCGCAAGCGCTTCGGTTACGGTAAAAGGTGGCTTATCGCGATCCATGGTCAACACGGAACCGTTGTGGAAGACGGTGTCGGCGTAGTGGGCCACTTCCGGGGGCAGATCCTGTGCTGGAGCAACCAGAGTGCAGAAACAGAGAATGAATAGAATTCCCATCGTCCGGGTTTGGGAAGACCGAGCAAAAGTTCTTCGATCAATCATTTTAAAAACTCCTCCTGAAAAAGGTGATCCCAACCTATCTGATCGGTTGGCACCAGGCGCTGGAATTCTTTGAACCAGGTTCATCCGTCGCCGCAGGCCTTGAAAGCGAGGGAAATCGCGAAAAGGGTACTCCATTTCGTCGAGCGATGGTACTGAATTATTTTTTCAATGCAGGCAAGGTGTGACCGGCGCCGGCTGCTTACTGGCGGGAAAACGTCGCCTGCTTGGCGAGATAAACGGGAAGGTAGTCAAAGCCTACCAGGTTCTTGTGGTCCTCGTCCCAGAGACGAA
>JAPYTY010000063.1 GCA_029942065.1 Acidobacteriota bacterium
GACCCCTACCGAACCCACGATAAGATTGTCCAGTGGGGTAACAGTGGCCAGCGCAGCGGTTTCCGTCATCCCGTAGGCCTCGACAATAGTGAATCCCAGATCTCGAAATGCCTGAGCCACCTCCTCGTCAAAACGGGCACCTCCCACGCCGAAAAGCCGGAACCGGGCTCCGAATTTCTCATGAATGGCGGAGAAGAAGAGCTTGCCGGGATTCCAGTCCAGACGGTTTTTGCAGAAGCGTGACAAACCCAGCAGCTTGTAAAACAGGAACCGCTTGACCGCCGACTGGTTTTTCACTTTTTGAAAAAGTCTGCGATAAACCAGGTAGTAGAACTGGGGAACGCAGATGAAAATCGTGATTCCTTCCTGATGGAAGGTTTTGAGAATCTGTTGAGCCTCAAGGGAGTCGAGGAAGCTTACCCGTGCTCCCACATAAAGAGGGAGAATGAAATTCACTATCAGGGACAGGACATGATAAAGGGGAAGTACCGACAGAAAGTGATCTTCCGGGGACACTTGAATCTTCTTGAGCACCTCGGTGACGTTGCGATAGATGTTGCGGCGGGTCAGCACGACCCCTTTGGGGTTTCCCGTGGTGCCGCTGGTATAAAGAATGACAAAGGGTTCGTCCAGGTCCCCTTCCACCAGCGGGAACGACCTGGTTTCGGTGGATTGTTCGAGAATGGTCTCCCAGTGGAAGTAATCTCCGGCGGGTTCTCCGGTCATCAGGAGGGGCAGCGGTTGAGGCAGGGCTTTCTGAATTTCATCTATCTCGGCCAACAAGGTATGGGATGAAATCAGGAATCGGCATTCGGCGTGGTCGAGCAGTTCCGCAAGCGTCCGGGTGCTGTGAAGAATGTCCAGGGGAACAATGCGCGCACCGGTGCTCTGGACGGCCAGGAAGGCGATGCCCCAGCGGGGATGATTCTCCATCACGATCCCCACGCTCTGTCCGGGGCCGACTCCCTGATCCTTGAGGAACCCTCCGATCTTGTTCACTTCCTCGGCGATTCTGCTGTAGGAGAAGGATTCCCTGTGGTCACGGGTAATGTGTTGAAGGGCGGGGCGATCCGGCATACGATCCCGGTTTTCGCCCAGCTTTTGGAAAAAATTCAGAGTCATCGTATTAATGAAGCAAGGCACTTAGCCTAGCACAAGCCCGCAATGCCTCGTCTGCTAAAGGGGGTCTCCGCCCTCGTGATAGAGTGTTCGAGGTGGGGGTGTCGAGCAAACAGGCTATTGTCTTTGATTTTGACGGCACCCTGGTGGATGCTTCCGAGGCGATTTGCCATTCCTTCAATCAGGCCCTTCGAAAGTGCGAACTTCCCCGGATGGACCCTCGGGAGATCCGAGCGATGATCGGCAGACCTCTGGTCGGCATGTTCGAAAGTGCGGTGGAGGGTAAGGCCGGGGTCGATGCCGACCATCTCATTCGCGAGTATCGCAGTGCCTTCTTTACTCATAGCCTGGTTCTGACCCGATTGATGCCGGGAGCCGAGGAAACGCTGACCCATTTCTCGTCCAAACTCAAGCTGGGGATCGCCACTTCGAGAAAGTCGGATGGAGCCCTCCATATCCTGAAGAACTTTGGTCTGCTGGACCATTTCTCTGCTGTGGTCGGAATTGAACACGTCTCCGAATCCAAACCGGATCCTGAGCCGATCCATCGGACCCTGGAACAGTTGCAGGTGCCGGCTGATCAGGCGGTCATGGTGGGGGATACGACCGATGACATGACGGCCGGAAAACGGGCCGGACTGACGTCCGTGGGAGTGACCACCGGCACCACCGGCAGGGACGAACTCATCGAAGGGGGAGCGGACCATGTGGTGGCGGGGCTTTCGGCTCTGGTTGACCTGGTCGATTTATCCCACCTTTCTTCTTGAGGTTGCCCCTAAACAATGAGGCGCAACAATTATGATATACCCGGAAGATCCATTTACCGAGTGAGTGGGAATCCCTGAGTTACGTGGAACGCGCTGGTCGTAGACCAGCGCTCTTCTACAGAGGTAAGTTATGAGCAAGGCTTTGGAAGGTTGCGAATCCTGGGACCAGGTTCTGGATGTGCTGCGGACCGATGAGGAGAAAATCCTTCAAGGCGGCGGTGCGGAGGCCACCGAAAGGCAACACCAAAAAAAACGACTCACGGCGCGTGAACGGATTCAAAAGCTGATCGACCCCGGCAGCCGGTTTTTTGAGCTGGGTCTGTTCCGAGCCTTTGAAATGTATCAGGAATGGGGTCGGGTACCTGCTGCAGGGGTGATCACCGGTGTGGGGCGAATCGAGGGTCGGCACTTCATGGTAATCGCCAATGATGCCACCGTCAAAGCCGGTGCATTCTTTCCAGCCACCGTCAAGAAGGTGCTTCGGGCTCAGCAAATTTCCATGGAGAACCGCCTTCCCCTGATCTACCTGGTGGATTCTGCCGGTGTGTTCTTGCCGCTGCAGGATGAAATTTTCCCGGATCAGGATGACTTTGGCCGCATTTTTCGCAACAATGCTAGGATTTCCGCTCAGGGAATCCCTCAAATCGCCGCCATCATGGGCCCCTGCGTGGCGGGCGGGGCCTATTTACCGATCATGTGCGACAAGGTGTTGATGACCGAAGGAAGTGGTCTTTACATAGCGGGACCTTCCCTGGTGAAGGCAGCCATCGGCCAGGATCTGACAAATGACGATTTAGGGGGCGCGGACCTCCATGCTTCCAGGCGCGGAACCATTGATTTGGGGGTGGAGAACGACTCCACCTGCCTCACCAGGATTCGCTCCCTGGTGGGCGATCTGGCCGAGCCGCCCCCGGCCCGCTTCAAGCGGAAGAAGGCCAGGCCCCCTCTCCGTGATCCGGATGAGATCTACAAGATCATGCCCCGGGATCCTTCCCAGGAATACGACGTTCTCGAGATCTTCCAGTGCCTTTTCGACCAGGGCGAGTTCACCCAGTACAAGGCTGACTACGGAAGAACCCTTCTGTGCGGGTATGCGCGCCTGGACGGCTGGTCGGTGGGAGTGGTCGCCAATCGTAAGGTTCATGTGAAGGTTCCGGGGGAGCGCTATGAGGTTGGAGGGGTGATCTACACGGAAAGTGCGAATAAAGCCGCCCGTTTTGTGATGGATTGCAATCAGAGCCAAATTCCCTTGATCTTTTTTCAGGATGTCAACGGGTTTATGGTGGGCAGGGAGGCGGAAGTTTCCGGAATCATCAAGGCGGGAGCCAAGCTGGTCAATGCCGTGGCCAACAGCGTGGTTCCCAAGATCACGGTGATCGTGGGAGGGAGTTATGGAGCCGGAAACTACGCGCTCTGTGGCAAGGCCTATGATCCGCGGTTCATCTTCGGATGGCCCACCTGTCGCTACGCGGTCATGGGCGGTGAGCAGGCGGCCCGAACCATGCTCGATTTGAAGATCCGCCAACTCGCGAAGCTGGGAGAGGAGATCCCCGAGGAGACCCGTCTCCAGCTCTTCTCCAGTATCGAAGCCACCTATACCGAGCAATTGGATCCCCGCTATGCGGCGGCTCGAGGGTGGGTGGATGGAATCATCCTGCCTCACGAGACCCGGGAGGCCCTGGCATTGTCTCTTGAAGTTGCGGCCCTGAACCCCCACCTGGGCGAGTTCAGGACCGGTGTGCTTCAAACCTAGAAAACGCCATCACAGTCCAGGAGAAGGTCCATGGATGAAATCCAGCTGAGCTTTTACCCGCCTGCGGCAGTCCTTACACTCAACCGCCCTGAAGTCAGGAATTCCTTGTCGCCCCCGATGATCGAGCTTTTTCACCAGGCCTGGGACCAGCTCGAGGAGCGCAACGATATCGCCGCTGTCATCATTACCGGCGCAGGGACAGCCTTTTGTGGAGGACTCGATCTGCGAGTTCTCGAGGAGATGGCGACTCGGTCGGTGGAAGAGGTGCGTCAGGACTCAGCGGAACTGATGAGGCTGTTCAGCCGGATTTATCAGTTTCCCAAGCCGGTGATCGCAGCGGTCAATGGTCCGGCTGCCGGAGGCGGATGCGGCCTGGTCAGTGTCTGCGACATCGTCATTGCCGTGGAGGGGGCGACCTTTGCCTATCCGGAAACCAGGCTGGGTTCCATCCCGGCCCTGGTGGCTGTTTTCCTGGTCAGAATTTGCGGCGAAAAAAAAGCCCGAGAACTGCTGTTGACCGGTCGTACCTTCCCGGTTGAAGAAGGGCGGGAAATCGGCCTGGTCAATACCATTGTGGACCCGCCATCACTGCTTGGGAAGGCTCGGGAGGCGGTGGATGCGATCGCCCGGAACAGTCCCGTCGCGATGTCCCTGACCAAGGAACTGATCGGCGACCTGCACGGACTGAGCCTCCAAGAGGCACTGAATACGGCCCTTCAGCTCAATGCTCTGGTTCGAACCAGTGAGGACTTCGAGGAAGGCGTGAGCAGTTTTTTGGAGAAAAGGCAGCCTCGGTGGAGGCAAAAGTAAAATGTCGGAATGATCTGGTAAGGTGCCAGCATCTTTCCAGGTTATCCCGCCATCGATCCTGGAAAGTCGCCAAGAGAAGGGCGGTTTGAAAAGCTATCCAGCCTCTCTAGAATAGTCCGAAAAGCGCCCTTCTCGACCACTACCTTCCAGTACTAACCCAGCAACTCCACCGTAAAATCATACTCATCCAGGACCCGGTGCAGCCGCTTGAGAGCCCCCTCCGAGTAGGGATCCTCCGGGCCGGGGGCGAGCTGGTCCACGGCCTTGCGAATCAGGTCTGAATTGGTGGTGAGAACGCGCTTGCCCAGGTCGATCTCGACCCAGTGGGTGCTCTGGCGGGCAGGCCATTGCTTACCGATTTCCATGGTGTAGCCGAGGAGTTTCAAAATGGCGATCTCGCGGTCCTCAGCCACCAGGATGTCCCCCAGATACTGGGCCAGGTCAGCGGCCAGCCAGCCATTCTCATGGAATTGGAGGGTGCCATAGAGGGGGCCGTGCTTGAAACTGATACAACCGGTGATCGACACTTCCCGGATAGTGTACCTTTAACCTCCCTTGAAATTGCCTTGAAATCCCACTCGCCGTGTAATCCAAGGAACTTGTAGCAGCACCGGGGACAGAAGCATGGTCGAAACATTCATCACGAGGCCAGAATGTTCATAGGTTCAGGCTACCTGTCGGGCGGCACTCATTTCGAAGTCTCGGGCATAGCGGTGAGACGGTAGCGGAAACCCCCAAGCGGAAAATTGACACTGCGGAAGCTTGGTGGTTCTTCCACGTTATTCCGCCTGGGGCAGGGTGGCGCTTTCCTGGGAAACCCGTATAATGTGAGGCTTCAGTGATTTAGGGCGCAGGCTCTGAATTGGATGCTTTTTTGAGCTTCAGGGACGGGATCGGAATTGGTGGACAATCAAATTCATAGGGGACTCCATTATTTCGCCGTCACGCTTGCCCTTTCAACCTTCTTTCTGCTGATCGTGGGAGCTCTGGTGACCAGCAACGATGCCGGCCTTTCGGTTCCCGACTGGCCTCTTTCCTTCGGACAGTTGATGCCCGAGATGGTGGGGGGTGTTTTCTATGAACACGGACACCGCATGGTGGCCACCACCGTGGGTTTTCTGACGATTGTTTTGAATTTCTGGCTGTGGAGAGTGGAGCGCCGTGGCTGGGTACGCCGTCTGGGTCTGTTTGCCCTGGCGACGGTGGTGATACAGGGAGTTCTGGGAGGCATCACCGTTTTGTATTTTCTGCCCCCTCCGATCTCGGTGGTGCATGCCTCCACTGCCGCCTTGTTTTTTTGTTTGACCATCACGCTGGCCGTGGTGACGGCACCCGGCTGGGTGGACTCTTCACCGACTCTGCTCCAGAGATGCCGGGAGCTTCTGAGTACCGGAAACTTCGGGCTGAGGCTGGCCCTGTGCAATATTTTAGCCGTTTATGTTCAGTACATACTGGGGGCCACGGTGCGTCATACCGGCACGGTGGAAGGGACCAAAGCAGCCTTTCTTGTTACCTCGGCCCTGGTCGCTCATATCATCGGAGCGACCCTGCTGACGGCTTTGACTCTGTATCTGTCCAGGGCCTTGCTCAGGCGGGTCCGTGACAGACGTATCGTGCAGTTGATCTACCTGCAGCTGGGTCTGCTCTTTACCCAGCTGTTTCTGGGGTTAGGGGCCTACTGGGTGCGGATCGATCCCGCCGTTCTGGTGCAGCCCACGGTAGAACGGGTGTTGATCGCCACCTCCCATCTGGCTGTGGGAGCCCTTCTTCTGGCGGCCAGCCTGATGGCAGGGTTGAGAATGACACAACCGGTGGTTTCAACGAATGAGGAACTTCCAATGGATGCCGCCCTTGCCGGAGAAACACCATGACGGTGGAGTCCACGGTGGCAGGATCTGGAGCTAATGGAAAGCTCGGTGCCTTTTATGAGCTGACCAAACCCGGGGTGACCCTGTTGGTGGTGCTCACCTCGGCGGCTGGTTTTTATCTGGGCTCGTCGGCTGGACCGGTGGATTTTATCTTGTTTCTTCACACCCTGGTGGGGACCGTTTTGCTGAGCGGCGGGGCAGCCGCACTCAACGAATTCATCGAGCGTGAAGAGGACGGGAAAATGAAGCGGACCCGCAACCGTCCCCTGCCCTCCGGTCGACTCGAGGCGCGTGGGGCCGCCTTCTTTGGAGGGACCCTGATCCTTGTCGGTTCTCTTTATCTGGCCCTGTTGACCAACGCTCTGGCGGCCTCCCTGGGTGTCGCTACCATCGTGGTGTATCTGCTCGCCTACACGCCGTTGAAGAAGAAGACCTCGATTTGCACCGCCGTCGGTGCCGTTCCGGGGGCAATGCCCACCCTGATTGGCTGGGCGGCGGCCCGGGGTCAGCTCGACTTTCAGGCCTGGGCCCTGTTTGGAATTCTCTTTACGTGGCAGTTCCCGCACTTTCTGTCGATTGCCTGGATCTACAGGAACGATTACCAGCGAGCCGGCTTCATCATGTTGCCTCCCTCTGATACCGAGGGCCGCAAAACCTGTGGGCAGATCCTGGCCTTCATCGTTCTGTTGCTGGGTCTCAGCGTGGTGCCCGCAACCTCGGGTCTGACCGGCATGGTTTACCTGATAGGAGCCCTTTTGCTGGGCCTGGCTTTCCTGTGGTATGGATTTGAAGTTGCCCTGAATCGATCAACGGCCTCGGCACGCCACGTTCTTCTGGCCTCGGTGGCCTACCTCCCCTTGCTCTTGATCCTCATGGTCATTGACAAGAGATGATGACTGGGCAAACCAATGGCCACTGAAAGTCAGGCTGTGCCTACCTCAACGAAGGAGCCAATGAATCAAACCGTGGTTGAAGTCGCTGATCTGGGTTTTCATTACGGCCGGCAACGGGCCCTTCATGAGGTCTCGTTCGAGGTTGGAAAGGGTCAGATCTTCGGACTGCTGGGACCCAATGGAGGGGGCAAGACCACCTTGTTCCGTATCCTGTGCACGTTGCTGGTTCCTCAACAGGGAAAGGCCAGGGTGGCCGGAGTGGATGTCCAGAAGGACCCTCACAAGGTTCGGCGGATGATTGGGGTTGTTTTCCAATCCAACAGCCTGGATCCCCAGCTCACCAGCGAAGAGAATCTACGCTGCCAGGGGGGTCTTTACGGGCTCAGGGGAAGCAAGCTGAAGGAGCGCAGCGAGGCCCTGATGAACCGGTTTGGCGTGGACAGTCGGCGCAAAGACCTGGTCGGTACTCTTTCGGGCGGTTTACGCCGCCGTGTCGAACTGGCCAAGGGCCTGCTCCATGGTCCGTCAATACTGATTCTGGATGAACCCACGGTGGGGCTCGACCCGGGTGCTCGTCGTGATTTCTGGAAATTCCTCACAGACCTGCGTGACCAGGATGGCATCACTCTCCTGTTCACGACTCACCTGATGGAAGAGGCGGAGCTGTGTGACCAGCTGGTGATCCTGAGCGAAGGACAGGTGGTGGCCGATGGAAGCCCCAAGGCTTTGAAGGAAGAAATCGGGGGAGACGTCATTGTGGTCGAGACCCCGGACCCGGAGCAGTTCTGTGATTTGATACGACCACGCTTCCCCGGTGAGCCCGGAGTGGTCAATGGAATGGTTCGGTTGGAGCTGCCCGAGGGGCACAAGGCGGCAGCCGAACTGATGGAGAATTATTCGGACCAGATCGAAGCCATAAGAGTGAGTAAACCCACCCTGGAAGATGTCTTTATTAAGAAAACTGGACATCAATTCGATGGGGAGTGAGGACGCTGGTCTTCGACCAGCGCGTTTCACGTTTCAGGTTTTAAAGTGGCACGAACTTGCAGCCTGTTGTAGGTGCGTACTGGGGTGTTCATTCCCAGGACATCCGTTACACAGTTCAATCTGAGTTCACTTCTCCGGAGCCCTGAAGGGGCGGCATAGAATAGCCTGGGGCGTGAGCCCCAGGGGTTGTTCAGGTCAACAATTAGAAGAGCCCTGTAAGGGCGATGTAGACCCAATGATGGTTTTTCCTACATCGCCCTTACAGGGCTCCTTGACCAACAACACCTTCAATCCTGGGGCTCACGCCCCAGGCTATTGCACATCACCCCTTCGGGGTTCTGGATCCCCTACCACCAAGACATTCCATACACTCCCACTTCCTCTCAAGGGACCTCTCCCTCCTTTCCTGGAGGGATCCCCCCAGTACCTAAATGTGTAAAGGATGTCCTGGAAATGAACACACTGAGGCGCCTCCCACACTGAGGTAACTCCCAGACTGGGGTAAGAAGTGTAGGGGCGCACTGAGTGCGCCCACAGCGAGGTCGTGCCGAATCCGGACTCACTTTCCATTTGACAAGAACCCTGTACCCGCTGAGAATCGGGCTAAATAAGGAGAAACGATGCTGAAGAGAAAAAAGGGGTCCCGTGAAGAAGATGCATGGTTGAGCGACGATCAGCTGACTCAGTGCTCGCGAGCTGACGAGGCCGGAACCTTCGATTCACCGGTTCCGACCCAGGTGGTTTCCAATGGTGAGTACATGCCCCAGCCCCAGTCGGAAAAGCAAAAGCAAGTGGAGGCCAGAATCGAGGAACTGGCGTCTTCGGTGAGTAAGAAACTGGGCATCAGCCGCCGCCGGTTCCTGATGGGCAGTGGTGGAATGGCGGCCTCATTTCTGGCCATGAATGAGGTGTTCGGACGCTTCTTCAACGTCACCCAGGCCGAAATGGTGGAGCCCTCAGTTTTTGCAGCCAACGGCATTCCTTCCAACCTGTTTGTCTTCGATGACCAGCTTCACGTGGTGAGGGAAAGCAGGGAACTGGGCAGCGGATTGAGAGCCATCGCTCAGGGTCCCACCACCCCGGGCCACAGTGCCAATCCCTTTAATTCTGAGGGCCTTCCTGATGAACGGGGAGAGACCTGGAGGCCCTGGAATCCCGCCTTGACGGGTATGGACTTCGAGCCTGAAATGTTCCATCT
>JAPYTY010000064.1 GCA_029942065.1 Acidobacteriota bacterium
GCCATCTCCTGGAGCTACTACGGGGATCGCTGCGTCAACTACCTTTGGGGTCCCAGGGCGATCCTGCCCTACAAGATCGTCTTCGTGATCATGCACTTTGCAGGCGCGGTGTTCGCCCTCTCCACGGTCTGGACGCTGGGGGATGTGGCACTGGGGATGGTCACCTTTCCCAATCTGATCGCGATTCTGCTTCTTTCAGGAGTGGTCGCCCGCCTGACCAAGAGCTATTTCCAGAGAAAACCGTGGCTCAAACAGGAGTCAGGCGCCAGGCGCCAGGAGCCAGGAGAGTAAATACAGGTTGCACATTCCTATTCGAAATTTGTTCCAGAATTAGGACTTCGGATTTCGGATTTTTCTGCAGTCGTCAGCTGTCACCCTTTACAATGTACGTCGGCTTGTCCTGAGACTCGTGATAGGTGCGCACGATCAGTTCCGCGACCAGCCCGAACAGGATGAACTGAACCCCCACGATGGCCAGAAATATCGAAAGCAGCAGGAGGGGATTGCGGTGGGCTTTGACCTCCTGAAAGTATTTCTGGTAAAGGGTCACAGCGCTCAGCGCCCCGCTTCCAATAAAAGAAACCAGGCCCAGTCCTCCAAACAGGTACATGGGCTTGGTGGAGTAGCTGCCCAGAAATTTAACGGTGATCAGATCCAGAAGGACCTTGATGGTGCGGGAGATGCCATACTTGGACACTCCCTTGCGGCGGGGATGATGCTGGACCGGAATCTCCGCGACCCTCGCCCCCGCCCAGGTGGCAAAGATGGGTATAAAGCGATGCATCTCGCCATAGAGTCGGATGTGCTGAACAACATCCCGACGATAGCCCTTCAAGGTACAGCCGTAGTCGTGCAGGTGAACTCCGCTGATCCAGCTGATCAATCGATTGGCTAGCTGCGAGGGAAGTACCCGGGACAACCAGGCGTCCTTTCGATCACGCCGCCAGCAACTCACCACCTCAAAGCCTTCCTCGAGTTTCTCCATGATGCGGGGAATATCTCGAGGGTCATTCTGCAAATCGGCATCCAGCGGGATGATGATCCGGCCTCTGGCATGATCGAAGCCGGCGGCAATGGCTGCTGTCTGACCAAAGTTTCGAACGAACTCCAGCACCTGAACCGTGGGATCGGACCGTGCCAGTTCACGAAGCTCCTGGGTGCTCCCATCGATACTTCCATCATCCACGAAGAGAATCTCGGAATTGGCGCTCCAGGGCACCAGGGCCTCTTTCAGAAGCTCATAGAGAGGACGAAGATTTTCACGTTCATTGAAAACCGGGATGACGATGGAAAGTTCCAACCCGATTTCAGCTGCCCGGTTGGTTGGTGATGAGATAGACGGGACGGATCCAATTTTCTCGGAGGTTGTCGCTTGAGCCACGGCGGAATCCCTCGATCAAGGTTCGCAGATTAGTATATAACTTCGGTCTGGCTTCTACAATTTCCACCGGTTGGCGGCTGGCACGGGTCAGTTCTGGGTAGTCCTCGGAGGAGACGATCAGGTAGACGGCCCGGTCGGATTCCAGCAACCTTGCGGTCTCCTCCGGATCGGACAGTTCCACGATGGGCCGGTTCAGATAAAAAACCAGGCTGGGGGCGGCCAGCTTGTAGTACCCCACAACGGAATCAACCTGGGTGCCGGTTTGGGAGGTTTTTTCAACGATGGTCCGGGCCAGGTGACGGACGGGTTTGTATTCCTCCCAGGGTCCCAGATAAAGAGAAAAAGAACCGGCATAAAAAAGCGCCAGACCGGTGATGGCAAGCGAATAACGCCCTTTCAGGAGTCCCACCACGAACACCGGCAAAAACAACACAGGCACCCACAACAACATCCCTCCGAAAAGCACCTGGACTAACACCACAAGGGCTCCTCCCAGCACCAGAAAAATAGCCCCCACCGAGGCCGTCAAGAGTTTCGGTGGGACACTCCGGTTCACGTAGGCGGCGATCCACAGGGCGGCCGCCGGATAGAGGGGCAAGATGTAGTATTCCTGTTTGTTGTAAGAAAGGGAAAAGACGACAAAGTAGGTGGCCATCCAGAGTCCCAGGAGCAGGGCGTGCTCGGGTTTGGGCTTCTTCCACATCAGGGACCCCAGTACTGCCGCCAGTAAGAAAATCGACCAGGGGAAAAAATCGCCCAGGAAGACGCCCACATAGTAAGAATAGCCTCGTCGCGGACCCATCTCGAGGGAGGTGAAGCGGCTGAGATTTTCCTCCAGAAAAAAACCGCGGACGGGCTCCCAGCCCATCTCCAGCCCCAGTAGCAAAAACCAGAAGGAACAAAGGGCAATGTAGACGACTCCACCCATCGCCCAGGGGGCTCGTGGCAGTCGGCCCGACAGAAACAGGTAGAGGGCCAGAAAACCGATGGGCAGACAGGCCACCGGTCCCTTGGCCAGAAAAGCTAGTCCGAAAAACACGGCGCTCAGCAGAAAGGGACCCTTTCGCTGAGACTTCAGCCACCAGAGGAGGCAGGCGATGCCCCAGAGAAGACAGAACAATAGCAGGGTATCGATCAGAAGCCGACGAGACACGACCAGAAAACGGAAGGTGGTCGCCAGGATGCCTGCTGCCAGGAGCGCCACCCTGGGGTCATAGAGGATTTTCCCGGTGGCGAAGACGGCCAGGATGCAGCCGTACCCCAGCAAGGCCATGACCAGTCGCTCCCAGAAGAGAACTGCCGAGAAGAACCGGTAAAAAGGCGCCACCACCCAGTAGGAAAGGGGCGGCTTGTTGAGCCGGGGCTGACCGTTGAAATAGGGGACCACCCAGTCTCCCCGCTCAAGCATCTCCCGCGGCGTCTGGGCATAGAAGGCCTCGTTGCTGTCCCAGACGGAGGAATCGTCCAGGGCAACGAAGAAGGGAAGGGCCAGAACCAGAAGAAGCCAATAACGGCGGATGAAATTCACGTTGCAAGTTTCACGGTTCAGAGTGGAAGTTGCAAGAGAAGAAGTGCAGGGGGCTCAATGAATCTTGTGCTTTCGTGCTTTCGCCCGGAATCGGCGCACTGAGGCGCCTCCCACACTCCGGATCATGAAACCTGAAATCATCAACGCGATGGTTTTCGACCAGCGCCCTAGAAAAGCGTTTTCTGCAGTTCCTGGATCATCTGGTCCGCGGCCTCTCGAGAGCTTCCCAGCAGCTTCAGATCCTGTCTTTCCAGGCGGGAAAGGATCTCCTGGGCGCGCTTGATCACCGGGGCGGGGAGACCTGCCAGACGGGCCACTTCGATTCCATAACTCTTGCTGGCGACACCAGGCTGAACACGATGAAAGAAAACCATCTTCTGGTCCGATTTTTGAACCGTCACGCAGTAGTTTTTGACTCCCTGGTACAGGGTGTCCAGTTTGGTTAATTCCTGATAGTGAGTGGCGAAAAGGGTTCGCGCCTTGCGGGTTTCCTCTCTCAGTAAATACTCGGCCACCGACCAGGCGATCGACAACCCGTCAAAGGTCGCCGTTCCGCGGCCCACTTCATCCAGCAAAATAAAACTTCGGGGGGTTGCCAGATTGAGGATATTGGCTGTCTCGATCATTTCCACCATGAAGGTGGAGCGTCCTCGGGCCAGGTTGTCGCTGGCTCCAACGCGGGTGAAAATGCGGTCGACCAGACCAATCCTGGCCTCCTGGGCGGGAACAAACGAGCCCATCTGAGCCAGAATGATAATCAGGGCGTTCTGGCGAAGATAAGTAGATTTGCCCCCCATGTTGGGTCCGGTCAGGATCAACAGCTGGTCTCCTCGCGCATCGCAATCCAGATCGTTTGGAACAAAAGGCTCGCTGCTGTTGACCTCCACCACTGGATGGCGACCGGCTCGAATCTTCAACTCATGGGTTTCATCCAGCTGGGGACGGGCGTAGTGATACTTGCGAGCCGCCTCCGCAAAAGCGGTCAGTACGTCGATGCAGGCAACAATATAAGCCACCTGCTGAATCCGACGGGCCTGGTCACCCACCCGGCCTCGGATTTCGCAAAAAAGGCGCTTCTCCAGCTCACAGATCTTGTCCTGGGCTGTTAAGACCTTCTCTTCGTACTCCTTGAGTTCTGGAGTGATGAATCGCTCCGACCCCACCAGGGTCTGCTTGCGAGTGTAGTGATCCGGGACCGAATCCATGTGGGCCTTGGTAATTTCAATGAAGTACCCGAAGACCTTGTTGTATTTCACTTTCAGCGAGGAGATCCCGGTGTTTTTCCGCTCCTCTGCCTCCAGCCCGGCAATAAACGATTTTCCTGACCGGGTGATTTCTCTCAACTCGTCCACGCCGGAATCAAAGCCGGTGCGAATGAGTCCTCCATCGGTCAGCGTTACCGGCGGATCCTCGGCAATGGATTGGGCCAGCAGTTGTTCCAGATCCTCGAGGGGATCGATGGGCTGACTCAGAAGGGGACTTTCATAGGACTGGACCCTTTGGCTGAGTTCGGGAAGTTGCCTCAGGGAATCCCTCAGTGCCAGCAGGTCGCGGCCGTTGGCCGTCTCCAGAGTGACCCGACCCAGGAGCCGCTCCAGATCCTGGATGGATTGAAGGACCTTGCGAAGCCGGCCCATTTCCACCGCTGACGCAACGAGTTCCTGGACGGCATCCAGACGGCCGTTGATTTCCTCCAGATCCAGACTGGGCCTCAGCAGCCACTTGCGTAGCAGTCGAGCCCCCATTGCCGTACCGGTCAGGTCCAGGGTTTCCAGCAGGGTCCCCTGTTTGTTGCCGTCCAGGCCTCTCACCAGTTCAAGATTCTCCACCGTCGACTCATCCAGCTTGAGATAACCCAGGGGCTCGAAAACCCTTAGCTCGGTGATGTGGCGCAAACTTGATTTCTGGGTGTGCCGTACATAGTGGAGCAGGGCCCCGGCGGCGGAAAGAGCGGCGGATTGGCCATTGATTCCAAAGCCCTCCAGGGTGGAGACTTGAAAGTGTTCCATCAGGATCCGTCGACAGTAGTCCAGGTTGAAGGTCCAGTCCGATTGCGGAGTGTGTACGGCCTTGAAAGGTCCGTTAACAGGGCCTGGCAGCCTTTCCTGATGGGTTTCCGGAATGACCAACTCCCTGGGGCGGAAGTTGGCCAGCTCCTGTTCCATCTGGGCCCATGCCTGGGAACCTGAAAACTCCGTGAGCATGAATTCTCCGGTAGAGAGATCCAGGAAAGAGGCCCCCACCTGTTCCTCCATTTCAAACAGGCCCGCCATGAAATTATTCTCTTTGGAATCGAGTACTCCCTCTTCGATGACCGTTCCCGGTGTCACGATCCGAGTGACCTCCCGCCGCACAATTCCTTTAGCCTGGCTGGGATCCTCTGCCTGCTCGCACATGGCGACCTTGAAGCCTTTTCGGATCAAACGGGCAAGATAATTGTCAACCGCGTGATAGGGAACGCCGCACATGGGAATGGGGCTGCCGGACCCGTCCTTGTTGCGGGAAGTCAGAGTGATTTCCAGCTCTCGGCTGGCCACAACCGCATCTTCAAAGAACATTTCATAGAAATCCCCGAGCCTGAAAAACAACAAGCTTCCGGGGTTTTCCCGCTTGATGTCGTGGTACTGGCGCATCATGGGAGTTAGCTTCTCCATCGAGCTTTACATTATCAGGCCGGTATGAAATAAAGGTCTGGCCTTTAAGTTCTTTCGTTTCTTCGGTTTTTCGTGCCTGGTAATGCCCTGCGAAACTTCTGCCCCAGGTATCCTGAGAAGAAACAAGGAAGCGGATCCAGAAGAGCTAAAAAACAAAAGAACGAAAAAACGAGTCCATGCACATTTTGGCCATCGATACTGCCACCAACTGTGGGGGCGCCGCGTTGAGCCTTGACCGGGAGGTGATCGGCCTGGTCATGGCCAAGCAGTCGCTTCGATACTCGGAGACCATCCTCGATATGGTGGACTTTCTGCTGCAGCAACACCGCCTGGAGTTGCCGGAGATTGACGGTTTCGCGGTGGCCACGGGCCCCGGTTCTTTTACCGGCGTACGCATCGGATTGACCACCATCAAGAGCTTCTGCCAGGCCCTCGACAAGCCGGTTGCTGGGATCTCGACCCTGGAAGCCCTGGCCTATCGATTTCGACAGGTGGATTCCCGGGTCGCCCCGATGATGGATGCCGGCCGGCAACAGATCTATGGCGCTCTGTTCCGGGTCGAGGGATCTTCGATTCACCCGGAACAGGAGGAGCAGGTCCTGGCCCCTCAGAAGTGGCTGGAGGAAGTGCCCCGGAACGGTTGTGTCCTGGTGGGAGAGGGTGCCGAAAAATACCGGCAAACCATCCTGGATGTGAATCCCGATGCCCGGGTCCTGGAGACGGATAATCGCCTGGTCGACCAGCTTTGCCCCCTTGCCTATGAGCGTTTCTCAAAGGGAGATAACTGCAACGCCCACCAGCTGAAGGCGAATTATGTCCGCCCGCCGGATGTCCGGCTTAAGAAGCTGACCCCTGACCCCTGACCCCTGACAAAGGAATCTGACTTCTGCCGTCTGACAGAAAATCCGAAATCCGAGTTCCCAAAACTGAACCCGGTCCGAAAATCAAATCCGGAACGTTCTCCACGCGGAGCATACGCGACGCGCACCGACACTTCTCTCTTGCATCCCTCCGCCCGAACCGTGAAACTGGAACGGTGGGAACTGAAAAGGGGAATCGAACCATACTGATCGTGTCCACCCTGTTCGGTGTTCTCTTCCTGGCCACCGTCGACAATCAACTTTTGATCCCTCTGCTGCCCCTGCTGGGGCGCGAATTCGGGGTCTCCATGGCGACCCTGGCCTGGCTCTTCAGCGGCTACGCACTGGCAGCCGCCGGCTTCAGTCTGTTCCTGGGACCTCTTATTGACCGATTTGGGCGCCTGAGGTTTCTTCGGCTGGGACTGATATTGGCAGCGGTTATAGCTCTTTGCACCTATTTTTCAAAAGAGTACTATCAACTCTTTGCTTTAAGGGTCGCAGCGGGTCTGGCGGGAGGTCTTCTTTCCACCTGTACAGCCAGCCTGGACGGGGACCTTTTCTCCTACCAGCGGCGCGGCCGAATCATGGGGTTCGTTCTGAGTTCCTATTTCGCCGCCCTGATCCTGGGAATTCCTCTGGCTGCCTGGACCGCTGAAATGTGGAGCTGGCGTACCATTTATTTTATCCTATCTCTGCTGGGTCTTTCGCTGGCCGTGTGTACCTTTTTCTTTCCCTCTTTCCGGGCTCAGCCGTCACCCGCCCTTTCACTGAGATCCTACCTGCGGACCTATCCGCAACTGCTAAGGAGAGGTGATGCCAGAGCGGCCGTGGCGACCTCATTCGGTGTTTCCGGTGCGACGCTGGCCTTTTTGACCTTCATTCCCGACTACCTGAATGGGCAATTCGGGCTACAGCCGGTACAGATATCCTGGCTGTTCCTCACCGCAGGTGTGGCAGCGGCTCTGGCCAGTCCCTTGTCGGGATGGTTGAGCGACCGTTTCACAAAAAGGAAGGTGTTCCTGGCGGCCAATACCTTGCTGGCTGTTCCCCTGCTGGCCCTGAATCAAATGCCATGGGGTGGACGTTTGTTCGGACTTTTCTTCCTGATCAGCCTGTGCGTGAGTTTCCGTCAGACGGCCCTTCAAACCCTCCAGACGGAACTGGTCTTCACCGAGAAGAGGGGTTCCTTTATCGCCCTGAGAAACGGCTTCTCCCAGCTGGGGATTTCGGTTTCCGTTTTGGTATCGGGAACTCTATACTCGACGATGGGTTACGGAGGTGTCACCGCCTGGGCGGCCCTCCTGACCGTGTTTAGCAGCCTGATTTTCTACTGGGCGGTCCAGGAGCCCGGCAAAACAGAATGAGACAGACCTGCATTAAACTCCTCACCCTGCTCTGGCTGACCCTCCCCGGGGTGGCCCAGGAGATTCCCGCCCCTCAGGAATTCCTGGGCTTTGCAGTGGGGGCCGACCGAAAACTGCCTGAGTGGAGGCAGGTGGAGGATTACTTCAGGGCAATGGGCCGGAGCAGCGAAAGGGTGGTTGTCCAGGAACTGGGACAGAGCACCCGGGGCAAACCCTTTCTGCTGGTCCTGATCTCCCATCCGGACACGCTGGCTCAGCTGGATCGAATTCAGAACATCCAGCAGCACCTGGCTGATCCCCGCCGGCTCGAGGGAAATCCGGAGGATCTGATAGCGGACGGCAAAACCATTGTTCTGGCGACCTGTTCCATCCATTCCAACGAAGTGGGATCGGTTCAAACGGCGATGGCCATCGCCTACGACCTGGCCCGAAAAACAGATCCGGAAACAGAGGAAATTCTCAAAAACACGGTCTTCCTGCTCATCCCCTCCCTCAACCCGGATGGGATCGACATTGTCGGGGACTGGTACCGGAAAACCCTGGGCACCGACGCCGAAGGCACGCTTCCGCCCCAGCTGTACCATCCCTATTCCGGGCACGATAACAACCGCGACTGGTTCATGTTCACCCAGCAGGAAACTCTCCTCACTATTGAAAAGGTCCACAATGTCTGGCATCCCCAGATCGTGGTGGATTTACACGAGATGGGCCCCTATGGTGCGCGCCTTTTCGTCCCCCCCTTTGTCGAACCGGTGGATCCAAATGTCGATCCTCTCCTGCTGGGGAAAATTGAGGAACTGGGAGAGAGCCTCCTGTCTTCCCTCACCCAGGCAGGCAAACCAGGAGTGGTGACCCGTGCCATCTATGACGCCTACACCCCGGCTCGTGCCTATCAGCACTATCATGCCGGAGTACGGATACTTTTTGAGGCGGCCGGTGTTCGGCTGGCAACTCCCTTGTATATCCGGAGCACTCAATTGCTTTCGAGAAGGGATTACGACCCCGGCCAGCCCAGCGACAATTTCCCCGTACCCTGGCAGGGAGGGCAGTGGACCGTGGGCGACATCGTCGAATATCAGAAACTGGGTCTAGAGGGAGTCCTTCTTCATGCCGCCCGCCACCGCGAGAGCTGGCTGGAGAACTTTTACCAGATAGGCCTCAAGGCCACCGGGCGCACGACCCCTTACGCCTTTGGTCTGCCACCGGATCAGCACGACCCCCAGTCGCTGTTTGACCTTCTGGAAACGCTGGCTGTGGGAATGGTGGAAATTCACCGCTCAGTTGAACCCTTCGAGATTGCCTCCTCCCAGCTCATCTCCGCATCTTCTGCTGCCACAGGGCGGCGTCAATTTCCAGCCGGAAGCTATGTCATTCTGATGCAGCAACCCTACAGCGCCTTTGCCAAGACCATGCTGGAGGTTCAACACTACCCAGAACTGCGGCGTTATCCCGGCGGCCCCCTGAAGCGGCCCTACGATGTAACGG
>JAPYTY010000065.1:0-5005 GCA_029942065.1 Acidobacteriota bacterium
TTCTGCGTGGACGATTTAACAGAGGATATCCTTGCAAAACGGGGGCGGTCGGTGCTGAGGCGCATTAGCAGGATTGCTGCTCTGGACCAGGAATCCGTGAAGACAAAGAAACGACTGGCGAAGGTGAAGTCCGACGGCAGGGCCCACAAGAGACTGGTCACCCAGTTGGCCCGCTGCCAGGCTTCCATGGGGCAGGGCGTGCATGATCTGGAGTTTACCTCCAAGATTCATCAGAACCTCCTGGACGTGGTCAAAGACACGGTGTACAAAATTGTGGTCCTGGAAAAAGAAACCAAGAACCTGAAGGCCATGTGCAAATCCCCCTTACCGCTGGGGGAGGCCAGGAAGGCAAAAGCAAGATTGCGGGCGATTGTCCAGGAAGTTAACGAGATCGAAGCGGAGGCGTTGGCCTCATCGGCCGAGCTCAAGAGTTCCCTGGCGGTGATGAACCAGGAAGAACTTGAAATGCAGATTGCCAAGAGGGAACTGGCGGAAGCTAACCTTCGACTGGTCGTTTCCATTGCCAAGAAGTACGCCAACCGGGGGCTGCAGTTTCTGGACCTGATCCAGGAGGGAAATATTGGCTTGATGAAAGCCGTTGATAAATTTGAGTATCAAAGAGGCTACAAGTTTTCGACCTATGCCACGTGGTGGATTCGCCAGGCCCTCACTCGGGCTATCGCCGACCAGGCACGAACCATTCGGATTCCGGTCCATATGATTGAAGCCATCAACAAGGTGATCCGGACCTCGCGCGCTTTACTGCAGGAGCAAGGGCGAGAACCCACAGCCAAAGAGATTGCCGATAAAATGGATATTTCCGCCAGTAAGGTTCGTAAGATTCTCAAGATTGCCCAGCAGCCTATTTCCCTGGAAACTCCAATCGGAGAGGAGAAGGACAGCCATCTGGGAGATTTCATCGAAGACCAGGAGGGAGTTCCTCCGGACGAGGCCGTGATCTGTCTTAATTTGAGGGATCAGACGGCTGCCCTGTTGCAGACGCTGGCTCCTCGGGAAGAGCAGATTATTCGCATGCGGTTCGGCATCGCCGACAGAAACGAATGCACTCTGGAAGAGGTCGGCCAAAGGTTCTCCTTGACCCGAGAGCGCATTCGTCAGATTGAAGTGAAGGCGCTGCGCAAGCTGCGAACCCCTCCCATTCTGTCCCCATCCAACGGGTCGAAACGGTTTCCTACCCGTGACTTTGGACTTCCGCTCCCCTTGTAAAAGCGGCTGCTTCCTTGACATGGAGTGAAGGGCAGGATATAAGTTGGAAAGATTACTTCGGTTTAGGGCCTCCTGAGGTTGTCAAAAAAACCAGTTGAAGGCCCATGCATTAGTCACATCTTGCGAAGATCTCCCAAGGAACAACCGACCAGAATCGTGATACTCAATGTCGAGGTTACCGTGTTCTGCTCCCTTTGTGATCAAGTAACTGCGGGTTGATGACAAAAATATCTCTCTTTTAGGAGGAGAACATGAATAGCAACAAATTATACGTCGGTGGTTTACCGTATTCGGTTACGGAAGACAGTTTAGAGGAACTTTTTTCGGCCCACGGGACCGTGGAATCCGCCAAGGTTATTACGGATCGCATGACGGGTCGCTCACGCGGCTTTGGTTTTGTGGAGATGAGCTCTCAGGAAGAAGCCCAGCAGGCAATTGACAAGCTCAACGGCACTGACCTTGAAGGGCGCAGTCTTACCGTCAACGAGGCCAAACCACAGGAGCCTCGCAGCGGCGGCGGCGGCGGCGGCGGCGGCGGCGGTCGAGACCGCTGGTAGGCTAGGATTTTCAGAAATTCAAGAGGGGCCTCGGGTCGGTTGGCCCCTCTTGAATACTCCAGGCGAACAGGGGCGGTTCGATACTTATCTCCCAGGTGAGCGGGGACTGCTCCAGTACAAATACTTGGAATTTCCCGGGTCGGCTTCTTTGGGACTCCTCTATACGATTCAGGAACGTCAGGGCCACACTGCAACCCTCCACCCTCGGGACTCCTTCTAATTGATGGTCGCAGACCCAGCATGCCTCGCTGACTCGCCCGTCGGCTAACCTCCTGGTCGCGTTCACACTCTCTCACAAAGAGGATGCGATATTCGCTAATGAAGGTGGTGATCGCGCGTAAATCCTTAAAAATATCTGCGGTAAATGCCCACTTTGTAACGGCGACAAGAATCAAGACGGTATAACAAAGACGATCTGATCGTTCCAGGACTTCGGAGCGAGAGAGGGGTGCCGCAACCATGATAGCGTAAAGAGTCTGCCAGTCAATATTTCTCCAGTCGGGATCGTCCTCCACGGAGTCGATCCCATCATCAATGATCCGTTTGAGCAGTTGTCGCACTCTTTCAAGATGCTCCGGGGTGAACTCCTCTACCAGGGAATGGACATAATCCTCCAGGACATGTGCACGTCGCCGAGCTTCTTCTATCTCGTTGGGTGAATAACTGGACAGAGCTTCGCCGGGGAGCCACCTGTACAGGGTGGTGAGGCTCAACGCGAGGTAGATGAACGCGTCGGACGGTAAGCCCTTGAGTTTCTTGGAAAGTCTGTCGGTAACAGCGATGCTAAAGTCATCGTCGGTCACCAGGTCATCCGCCTTCCATTGCATCTCTGTCAGGGAAAACATTGCTTTCCTTATTAAGTCTGGACTCCGAAAAGAACCCAGTCAGACCCAAGGCCATAAATTGCGTTGCTTGAGGGCGTCCACTAGGGGTTTTGCTCTGCGCAATGCACTGGCGGATGGGAGGGGATTGGGACTCTTCGGGTTACTCTGTCTTTCCTGCCATTCCATCAGCCATTTAAGGGCAGTCATCTGGCAGGAAGCATTGGCTGCGTCCTTGGCTGCATTCAGGATGTGCTCTTCTGGGTCTGTCTGGGTTTCCATGGCTCTTACCGCAAAGCATAGCAGCGGCCTGACGTTGTGACCAAGCGCTTGCCAATTCGGATTCCAAACCTAGTAGCCTGACTCCCATTGGATTCAACCCCCTCTATTCCGCATGAGGGTTCTCATCTGCCAGAGGAGCGGTGTCGGTGCTGGGGATATTCCTGGGGAAAAAGGGCTTGCATCCCGGAAGAGTCTGTCTATAATGTCCCCTCCGAAATCGGCGTAGAAAACTGACCAGGAGAGAAGAACAGGGCCAGGCGGCTATTGAAAAGGATCCGAAATGAAATTACTCGAGTACAAAGGCAAGGAACTCCTGGCAGGGTGTGGAGTCAGGTCCGCCCCCGGGATCGTGACCGATAACAAGTCCTACATCAATCTTTCGTTTCACAAAGAGCGCTACAAGGAATTCTTCCTCGACCACAAGAAGGTCATCATCAAAGCACAGATAGCGGCCATTCATCGGAAACAAAACGGCTACATCATTGAAGCGGACAATTACAAGGAGTCCCTCAAGCTCATCGAAGGACTTTACGAATCGGAGTTCCAGGAACATCCGATCACGACCCTCTTGATCGAGAAATTGCTGGATGTAGCTGAGGAATACTACCTCTCCATCCTCTACGACACTCGGGAAAGAAGACCGATGATTCTTCTTTCGCGTGAAGGAGGCATCGACATCGAGAACTCGGGACAGGTTGCGCAAACGATTGTTTCTCCCCTTGAAGGGCTCCATGAATACCAGGTCCGAGAGCTAGCCAAGGATGCCTGCTTTTCCAGCACCGAGCTTTTGCAATTGACCTCTTTCATCAAGGGCGCCTATCAGTGCTTTGAACGATTCGACTGTCGCATGCTGGAGATCAATCCGATCATCCGTAATTCCGAGGGATTGCTGTTTGCCGGCGATGCCAAGGTTACGATCGATGACAGCGGTGCTTCTCGGCAGGAAATATTCCACGATATAACCGATATCGAAGATGAAAGCCTTTTGAGCGAACGGGCGCTGGAAGCGCGAAAAATTGATTACCACGATCATCGCGGAGTCGCAGGGAAAACCTTCATCGAGCTTGCAGGGGACATCGCCGTACTCGCTTCAGGAGGGGGCGCCTCGCTCACCTGTATGGACGCCCTGATCGAAGCCGGGGGGAAGCCGGCCAACTATACCGAGTACAGCGGTAATCCGCCCCGGGAAAAAGTGCGCCAACTGACCCGGATCACCCTTTCCAGACCCGGGCTCAACGGCTGCCTGGTAGTGGGGGGAACCGCCAATTTCACCGACATTTTTGAAACCCTATCGGGTTTTGTGGAGGGGCTCCGTGAGGCGGGGAATCCAACTTATCCTATCGTGATCCGGCGAGGCGGTCCGCGTGATAAGGAAGCTTTTGAAATGGTGAGAAAGGTCGCTCGAACCGAGGGCCTCGATCTGACCTGTTATGGAGAAGAGATGCCGATGACCAAGGCGGCGAGCCTTATCGTGGAGAAAGTCGAGAAGTTCAAAAATGAGCATCTTCATTAACCAAGATACACGGGTTCTGATACAGGGGATTACCGGTCAAGAAGGCAAGCGTTCCACCAAAGAGATGCTGGAATACGGCACCCTGGTATCGTGCGGTGTGACCCCGGGCAAGAAGGGTAGAACGATCGAGGGCCTGCCGGTCTTTGACAGTGTGAGGGAGGCCCTGGAGTTCGATGAGGCGCTGAACGTCAGCGTCCTGTACGTTCCACCGCTCATGGTCTTGGATGCAACGATGGAAGCGCTGGAAGCAGGAATCCGGTCGATCGTCATCATCACTGAAAACGTCCCCATCAAGGATGCTGCGAAACTGATAGAGCAGGGCCGACGTTGTGGTGCCAGAATCATCGGGCCAGCATCGGTCGGAGTGATCTCCCCGGGTTTGGGCAAGCTGGGGTCGATCGGAGGCTCCGAACCTGAACGGGTCTACTCCAGCGGTCCCGTGGGAGTGATCTCGAAGAGCGGCGGCATGTGTTCAGAAACCGCATCCCTGTTAACGGACGCCGGTCTGGGTCAAAGCACCGTCGTTGGGATTGGAGGCGATGTCATTATCGGCACCACTTTTGAGGACGTCATGGAACTGTTCCAGGAGGATGAGACAACTGAAG
>JAPYTY010000065.1:5015-9234 GCA_029942065.1 Acidobacteriota bacterium
CAACTGAAGTGGTCGTACTTTTCGGCGAAGTGGGCGGTGCCTACGAGGAAATCGCAGCTGAGATGATCCGGGAGAAACGTTTCACCAAACCCACCGTCGCTTTCGTCTCAGGAAAGTTCGCGGAGTCCATTGCCCTGGGGCTGGCCCTGGGACATGCTGGGGCTGTGGTTGAAGAGGGGTTCGGGACCGCGGCAGAGAAGATCAAGGCTTTGCGACAGGCGGGCGCCATCGTGGCCGATTATCACCATCAGATTCCGGAACTGGTGAAGCAGGCACGGAGTAGCCTATGAGATTCAAGACTTCGGTCAGCAAACTCAAGAATGACGATGTCATCATCAGGGGAGAACCGCTCTCTTCCCTGATCGAAACACTTTCTTTTTCGGACGCTATTTTCCTCCTCCTGGCGGGACGAAAACCAAAGGCAACGGAATCCTCGGTTTTCTCGGCCCTGCTTGTCGCCATCGTGGATCATGGGATGGGGACGACTTCGAGTCTGGCCGCCCGATTTGTGATGTCCGGTGGCAACCCATTGAATGCCGCCGTGGGGGGAGGCATTCTGGCACTGGGAGACTATCACGGGGGTGCCATTGAAAATGCCATGCTCCAGCTCAAGAGCCTCTCGGGGGAGGAGGGCAAGTCTGAAGAAGTTGCCGCCCAATACGTCGAGCGGGCAGTCCGGAAAAAAGAAACCATTTTTGGTTATGGCCACAAGGTCTACAAGGAAAAAGACCCTCGAACGGCAACCCTGCTGGCCCTTTGTCAGAAGCTGGGTTACACGTCCCCCTTCATTGATCTTGCCACCCAAATCGAAACGGCACTGGAAAAGGCAAAAGGAAGAAAAATTTGCCTCAACATCGATGGCCTTATTGCCGCAATTTTGCTTGAAATGAGTTTCCTTCCTTCTCTCGGGAAGGGAATCTTTATCATTGGCCGAGCACCCGGACTGGTAGCCCAAGCCGTTGAGGAGCAGGACACCGAAAGGCCGGTACGGCGACTCGATGAAAGTGAAATCGAATATCTTCCGGACAGTGACCCGTAAACTCCTCGCTGAGGCTCGGAGTCGAGAAACGCGTCGTTCAGGCTCCGCGTGGAGAGCGATCCGGATTTGAAATCAGGACAGGTTTAGGATGAATGCCTCCGGATTTCGGATTTTCTGCCAAACGGGGTCTCCCACATTCCGGATAGGAAGTAAGGCCTACAGAGAAGGTTGGCATATCTTGTAGCGGCCGCTCTGTGAGCAGCTCTCCGGAATTGGGTTCCGAGTAGGTTCTGGGTGGTATGAGGTCCAAAAACCCGAAGGGGTGATGTGAAATAGCCTTGGGCGTGAGCCCCAGGATTGCCAATGTGGTAAACGAGGGAGCCCTGTAAGGCGATGTAGGCTTTCCGGATTCGGCGCCTGAGTCGCCTCCCACACTTCGGACAGGTGCACGTGGAACGCGCTGGTCGAAGACCAGCGTCGCGCAGATTCACCTAAAAATCAAAGACGTACGTCACCTTGAAAATCAGGGCTCTTTCCTTGACCTCCCCGGTCGAGGCCCTCCTTTCGTTATAAACCCAGAAGACATCACTCAGGGGTTTGTAAATGAAATTGAAACGGATATTGGTGGCGATCTCCTGTAAATCACTGCTGTACTGGATCAATGCGTTCAGGAACATCCTGGGATTGAAGGAGTAATTCAGCCGAGTGGCCACCAGATCCGTGTCAAAATTCCCCGAGGGTAAATTCAGATGGTCACGGCTCCAGGATACCTCTGCCAGGAGCTGAGGCCGCTGAAAGCGGCCTGTCAGGCTGTACGAGTTCTTGTCGCCGTCGAAAAAACTACCCGCTGCGGTTTTAAAACTTCCCCCGAAGGTGCGGCTTCTATCGGTGGACATCGAGAGGGTGTACTGGTTAAAGGAGTAGTCTCCCACAGGGATTACTTGATCCTTCCGGATCTGAAAGGGTTCGGTCAGACGCTCAAAGTTGGATTTTCCTTCAAACCAGATGACCGCCCCTTTCTGGAACTGGACCAGGAAGCGGCCTTCCACCGTTCGCGTAGTCAGGATGTTCTTCTGGTCGGTGATGTATTCAACATTGAGGGAGGGTTCGAACTCCCGAATCGAGGGAATGCGGTCTCCGGGCCTGGGTCGAACAGCAAAAGATCCGGCAGCCTTGCGAATTTCCGTGCGCGGAACGAATCCCACTTCAGGATTGAAGTTTTTTTGGATTGACAGGTAGCTCGCTTCCAAACTCAGGAGGGGATCTGTCCAGTTGATTCCAAAGCGTCCGGCAGCGTCCTGGCCGGGAATTTTCGGAGTTTCGGTTTTCAGAAGAAAGGATGAAAGGTTCAGGAAATCGAAAAACGTGAAATTGGCATCGGCTCCGTAGGTCCTGTTGAAATCCTGGTGAGTGAGCTGTTTGTTGATGAAAATTCCTCCCAGGACGGAACTCCCGAAAATGTCTCGACTGACTCGGACCATGGAAAAATTGGTGGCCGGGATGTCCTCGAATTCGTCGACCTGAAGAGAGAGCAGGCCCAGGGTGTATTTTCCTGCTCGACCGGAGAGTCGGCCCCCTCCAAGAATGGGAACCAGTCCATTTCCCGAGAGCCCAATTTTTCGACTGAAGAAAGGAATCAGATCTCGAAAATTAGTTAGAGTTCCGGCACGAGATCCTGGCCCGAACTCGAAAATGGTCGCATTCTCCAGAAAAAATTCACGCTTCTCGGGAAAGAAAAGACTGAACCGAGTCAGGTTGATTTGCTGCTGGTCAGCCTCCACCTGGGAAAACTCGGTGTTCACCGTGAGGTCCAGGGTCAACTGGGAGCCCAGTCCGTACTTGAGGTCGAAACCCGCATCCGGAACGAAATCGACATCGTCTCCCTGGCGCCGGATCAGCGGGGCGGTGAGGTAGGGCTTCACGTACAGATTGCGGCCCGGCCGTAATCCGCTGAGGCCTTCAAGTCGTCCCGCCCTGGAAACACGATCCGGAGCATAGGGGCGGGGAACCAGGGACCACTGGGCACTTTCATTGGTGCGCCGGATCCGCCTCTGGAAATTGACCCCCCAGATCTGCTGGTCTTGATTGGAAAACCGCAGCGTCTTGAAGGGGATCGCGACTTCTGCCTGCCAGCCGGATTCAGTGATCTGGGTCTTGACGTACCAGATACCGTCCCAGTCACTATTCCGTTTTCTGCCATTATCACCTGCTTGCATGTCGAATTTCGCTCCCAGAGCATTGAAGTTGAACATGAATCCGTTGCGGTCATCATCGAAGGTATCCAGGATGATCACGAATCCGTCACTGTCCCTGGGGTCGAAATCTCTGCGGATGTCATTGACGACAATGCCCTTGCTGCCTGCGGAATCAAAGCAGTAGACACCCAGATAGAGATTCTGATCATCGTAGAGAAGGCGAACTTCGGTCCGCTCGGTGGCGGGTTCGCCGGTTCGGGGGTCGCGCTGGATGAAATCCATGACGGGCTGTGCCAGGTTCCACTCAGGTTCATCTAGGATCCCGTCGACAACAATGCTGTTTTCAATCCGACTTGCCGTGATGACTTTCTCCTGGTCGGCGCCCGAAGGGCCCAACTGCAGTCCCAGAACAGCCGAAGTGGGCCAGGCCGTCAACAACAAGAGCGAGAGTTGAATGACGCGGAACATCAGAAAATTATACCTCTGGCCGGGTAGAATCCGCGACGGTTGGTCCCCCGGAGTTGGGTGGGAATCCCGGGTCTTTGATTACCCCAGCAGTGCCTGGTTTCGCACCGCGCCTTTGTCGGCGCTGGTGGTCATCTTGGCGTAGAATTTAAGGGCGGAGGTCACGGAGCGGTCGCGGGATACGGGCTGCCAGGCTTTGGGGCCCGCGGCTTCCATGTGCCGGCGCCGCTCAGCCAGTTCCTCATCGCTGATGGCGAGAGTAAGAGAGCGGTTGGGGATATCAATTTCGATGGGATCGCCCTCCTGGACGAGGCCGATGGCCCCTCCGGAAGCGGACTCCGGAGAGACGTGGCCAATCGACAGTCCAGAGGTGCCGCCCGAGAACCGGCCGTCGGTGATCAGGGCGCAGACCTTGTCGAGTTTTTTGGCTTTTAGATAGCTGGTCGGGTAGAGCATTTCCTGCATACCCGGGCCCCCTTTGGGGCCTTCATAGCGGATGATGATCACCTCTCCCGGAATTACCTTTTCGCCCAGAATTCCCTCCACCGCACTCTCCTGGCTCTCGAAAATGCGCGCCGGA